>CANQQH010000059.1 GCA_947625955.1 uncultured Clostridia bacterium
AGGCTTTCAGGCGCGGCACAAGTGTTTATTTCCCTGACTACGTTTTGCCAATGCTTCCAAAGGTTTTGAGCAACGGCATTTGCTCGCTCAACCCAAATGAAGACAGGCTATCACTCAGCGTGGTGATGGAAATTGACAAAAATGGCAATGTGAAAAACCATCAAATCTGCGAGGGCGTTATCAAATCCGACTTCCGCATGACCTACACAGAGGTCACAAAAATCTTTGATGGCGACAACGAAATGCGCAAAAAATATGCAAAAGTTGTTCCAATGCTTGAAAAAATGGCCGAACTTGCCAAGATTTTGCTAAAACGCAGAAACGACGCCGGGCAACTTGACTTCGATTTGCCAGAGGCTCAAATCAATATCGACGGCGAGGGAAGAATTACAGAAATTTATCAAAAGCCAAGAAACCTTTCAGACAGGCTCATCGAGCAGTTCATGGTTATAACAAACGAGGTTGTTGCAAGACATTTCGACCAGATGAATGTGCCGTTTGTTTATCGTGTGCACGAATACCCAACGCCAGAACGAATAAAGTCGTTCAAAGAGTTTATCGCGAGCTTCTCGTTGAAGCTTGAAAGCGGAGCGAATGGCTACGACCCGATGTCTTTTCAAAAGTTACTTTTGCAAATAAACAACACAGAATTTTCAAAGCCTATTTCAAAAGTTATGCTTCGAAGTATGCAAAAAGCGAGGTATGACCCTGAAAATATTGGCCATTTTGGGCTTGCACTCAAAGATTATTGCCATTTCACATCGCCAATCAGGCGTTATCCTGATCTCACAATCCATAGGATTATCAAGCACGTTATTCACAATGAGCTCACAAGTGAGAGACTAAAACTCCTTGAAGACTTTGTTGAAAAAGCGAGCGAGCAATCGAGCGTCACTGAACGCAATGCCGACGAGGCTGAAAGGGCAGTTGACGACCTCAAAAAAGCCGAATATATGTCGGACAAGATTGGTGAGGAATTTGAAGGCAACATCAGCGCCGTGACGGACAGTGGTATCTTTGTTGAACTTGACAACACAATCGAGGGTTTTATCTATAAAGAGTTTTTGCCAGAGGACAGATATATTTTCGACGAAAAGCGCTATATTCTTTTTGGAAAACGCAACAAATTTTCACTTGGTGACAGGCTAAAAGTGAAAGTTAGCGCAGTTGATATCAATCTTCGCCATATTGATTTTGTGCTTGCAAATGCCTGAAAAACAAACAAAAAACGCTTCAAAAACGCAAATTCATTCAAAAATGATGTAAAAAACGCCAAAAAAGTGTTAAAAATTATAAAAAATTTTGCAAACAATCTTGAAAAATAAATTTTTATATGTTATAATCAAGGAGCAAATATGAAGGAAATAGCAGAAAATCGAAAAGCGTTCTTTGAATATTTTATAGAAGAAAAGATTGAGTGTGGCATCGTTTTGGAAGGAAGTGAAGTCAAGTCAATCAGGTGCGGTCATTTGAGCCTTGCCGATAGCTATGCGGTTATCAAAAACGGCGAAGCGTTCCTAATAAACGCCCATATCGCCAGTTATGAGAAAACAAGCGCCTTCAAACTTGACGAAAGAAGAAGCCGAAAACTTCTTCTCAAAAGAGCAGAAATTGACAGGCTGGAAAGAAAAATCAAAGAAAAAAGCTTCACATTAATTCCACTTCGGGCATACTTTGTTGGTGGATTAGTCAAACTAGAACTAGGGCTCGCAAAAGGTAAACACCTCTTCGACAAAAAGCAGTCGCTCAAAGAAAAAGATGCTTTGCGCGAGGCTGATAGGGCAATAAAGAACATCAAATAACCTCAAATTTGCGTTTTTTGCCCCCAAGGCATTTCATGGGGGCGTACAGGTTTCGACAGTTATAGGCTTGAATATCTAGCGCGCTGGGCTTCGGTCACCCTAGCCTTAAAAAAGAGTGGCAAAAATAAACGCTAACGAAAATTTAGCACTTGCTGCGTAAGTTAGCAGCACGGGTTCGCGGTTGGTTCTTGCAACAACCTCGCACTTGAAATAAACTTGCAAGGTCGCTTCCAATTTGTTTTGAGTGGATTGGCAAGCGAAACAAAACTCAAATTGCTTTGCGAAATGCGTTGGCACAGGCTCGCAAAGTGAAACTTCTTGCCAACTGTGGCGCGGAAGAAGGGTATTTGAAAATATGATTGGACGTGGGTTCGATTCCCACCGCCTCCACCAAACAAACTAATCTCTCAATCCGAGTTTTTATATTTAGTCAATAATTTTTTGCTAGAAATAAACACAAAAGGAGATATATAAATATGACACCATTTCAAATTGTTGCAGTTGTTTTGCTAGGGCTTGGAACTCTCGCAGCCATCATCTTCACAGCCGCTTTCATCATGGAAACTTTGTCAACTGGTGAAAAGAGCGAAGAACCAAAAGAAGAAGTAAAGCAAGACGAAGAGGTTGCTGAAATCGACCTCGACCAAATGCTCGCTAAACTTGAAGAGGCTTCGAACGACAAGAAGGAAGAAGATAAAGTTGTTGTTATTGAAGACATCAAGGAAGAGCCAAAAGAAGAGCCTAAGGAAGAAGAGAAGCAAGAAGAAGTTAAAGAAGAAGTAGTAGAGGAAAAGAAAGAAGAGGAAGTTGTTGAGGAAAAGAAAGAAGAAAAGGAAGAAAAGCCAACAACTATCATCATCAACAACATCACCGAAAACAACGCTCCTGAGTTTGACTATCGCATTAGACTCGCAAAGATCAAAGAGAGCCAAGCAAAGATTGACCGTGACCTTGAAAAAACAACAAGAGCTATTTTGAAGTATGACAGAACTATCCGCAGAAAAGAGCGCAATCAAAAGATGCTCGACCGCAGGGCTTTGGAACTCACAAACCTGAACCTTCTCATGTATTCAGTCACCGACATCAAGAATGTTGATGCTGAAAAGAAGGCTCGTCAGGAAGAACTCACAGCTCACATCGCTGAGCTCAAAGCTAGCATCCAAGATGCTGAGAACTATATCGAGGCAAACAAGGAAAAGCACGAGAACAACCTTAAACTCAGAGATTATCTCACAAAGGAAAAAGCAAGATATGCCGATGAAGTTAAGGAACTTGAAGCTCTCATTGCTTCTGGAAAATATTTTGACGACAAGAAGTAATATAATATCGCCAGCCAATATTGGTTGGCGATTTTCTTTCTCGTTTTGTGAGATAGGGTGAAGCTTATCTCACTTTTTTTGTTGTTTGTTTGACACCTTTATTTCTCTTTGGTATTATTATAGAAAGTGTGATATCGTGGGCGAAAAGAAAAAGGAAAATGAACAAATAGTGATGGATGGCGTTCCTCGTGCAAAAGAGGAACAGATTCCGCATGAAGAAAACAATGAAACCAGGCCTATTGAAAATGAGCAAATTGAAGGCCAGCTTTCTGCTTTTGACGATTCGCTCGAAGGCTCAATGATTGATGAATCGGTTGCAAGAGAGAAACTCCAAGAAGCAATTGAAACTCAAAAACCAAAAAAGAAGAGAAAAAGCCTCATCACCAACCTCATATTTTTTGCAATCAACATCTTGGTTATGGGCATCATCATTGGCGCGTTCGTGAAAGATGCAAACGGCATCTCGCTTTCAGCGCTTGTTCACACGCAAGGAAAGAAGCTTTGGTGGCTTGCGCTGGGCGTTGGGCTTTTCTTTGTGATGTTCCTTGCCGACACAATGATGTTCTTCTGCCTTATCAAAAGGTCAACAGGGAAGAGAAGATTTCTGCTTAGCTATAAGGTCAGCGCCGTTGGAAAATATTTCGATGCAATAACGCCTTTCTCGGTTGGTGGTCAGCCATCGCAGATTCTAAACCTCGCAAGGGCGGGGGTGTCGCCTGGAACGGCAACAAGCATTCCTATCATAAAACTTATCATATATAATATTGTTTATACCTTTGTTATCTTGATGTTCTTGATCTTTGGCGTGCCTTTCATCCCAATCACTTCGCCACTCATGAACCTTCTATTTATCCTTTTCAAAATCATAGCGTATATTGGGCTGATTTTCACGGCGCTCACCAGCGTTTTGTTTATTCTTATCGGGAGCGGCAAGATAGTTGGTCGAAAGCTCGTGAGGTGGATTGTTAGGCTTGGCTATAAACTTCGCATTGTCAAGGACTACCGCAAGAGCTATAACAAGATCATGAGCCAAGTTCTTGAATACCAAACGTCAATCAAATATTTGAGAAAGAATTTGGGGATGCTGTTTGCGTGCATTTTCTTTGGGCTCATTGAAGCACTCTGCTATTTCTCAATACCGTTCGCCGTTGTCATGGCGCTTTCCCCAGCAAACATAACTGGCGCCGTCAACATCCTATCAGTCCTTTTAATTTGCATCACGAAGTTTATTGTTTGCCAAATGGCATCAGTTGTTATTCCTCTTCCAGGCGGAACGGGAATGATGGAACTTTCCTTCATGTTCCTGTTCAGCGGCGAGGCACTCTTGGGTCTTGACCAAGCGAACGTGCTTCTCGGCTTGCTGGCTTGGAGATTCTTGACCTACTACTTCACAATCTTGCAAGGCTTCATCGTTTCAACTGCCGACAGCATCACTCGTATGGTGCGCACGAAGAAAGAAATGAAACTCGCCGAGCAAAAGCAAGACGAATCCAAAACAATTGATCAAAATGTATAAAATTTGATATATAACGCTAAATTAATACAATGTGGCACGCGGAATTTTATTTCCTGGCGTGCTATATTTGTTTTATGGAAGAATTTTGCGAATGCGGAACAACCCACAAGCTCTCAACCGAAGAAATTTATGTTGGGCACAGCGCGGCTCAAAAACTCTTGGATGCAATCAGGCTTTGTGAGCATAGAAAAGTGCTGGTTTTCTACACGCAAAACTCAAAAAATATCCTTTCATTTATTCAAGACAGCCTCGGCTTTGAAATCAAGACCTACCTCATGCAAAGTGAGTTTGCGTCAACCTTGGAGGCTGAAAGTATTGAGGACTTTGGCTGCGACTTGGTTGTTGCAATCGGCGAGGAAAGAGTTATTTCACTTGCAAAGTTCTATGCCTATTCTTTCGAAGCCGAGCTTTATATTTTGCCAATGAAGGATTTTCTTGACTACACCTTTTCAAGCTTCTGCCGCCTGTTCGATAATGCTCGGTTCAGTTTCTATTCGTCTTGCGAGCCTAAGAAGATATTTGTTCTTTCGGAAAATTGCGACCACGAACTGCAAACGATATATATTGCCAGCAAATTTATCGCCCTTTTCGACGGTGAGGTTGCCGAGTGCGTTTTCAAGCAAAACTTTTGCGCGAGGATGAAAAAATTCTTCAGCGAGGCACTCGGCACATTCCTCGCGGGAAAGTGCCTCAGCTTTGAAGACCAGATAACAAAAAACATATGGCTCCTAATTCGCCTTGGGCAGGGCATGAGCTTTTTCGGGCAGACGAAATATTTCTTTGGCGGGGATCAGGCGATAAGCGAGCAACTTTGCATGATGAAAAAGGCAAACTATTTGGAAGTTGAAACAATTGCGCTCAAACTCGTTGTCAATGCGTATTCAAACTTCTTTGCGTCCGTTCCCTACCAGTCGAGTATGAACCTCAACAAGCATATCGACGCGCTTTCAAAGCTTGATAAGCTTTCGCCAACAATGGTGATGAACATGCTGGTTGACTCTCAACTTCTTTTGTCGCCCGACATACGAAAGCGGTTTTTGAATTATTATCCATATCTAAAAAACCAGTTGAAAACGGCGCTTGGCAAGGTCTTTTCAATCCAGGCAAAGGTCGATATCAAGGAAAACTATCTCAAAAAGTTCTCTTTTTCGGCGTTTCATATTGAGAAAAGCTTCGCGCTTGCCGGCGACATCCACTCTTCGCCGTGCACTCTACATTTGCTTTTGAATTTTGGCTATATGGACAAACTTTTGTGAATAAAAATCATATTTTTGTTAAGCATCTTTTATAGGTGCTTTTTTTTATGAAAAATTTTCTTTTGGTGTTATTTCTTTTCATATCTCTTGCAGTGCTGCTGTTGTTTTCAACAGGAACGCTCGGCTCAGTTTTGAGCGCCAAACAGACCCTTGGTGAGAGCTACTTTTCAACCGACCTTGGTTTTGTTTTGGAAGAGAAGGACAATGAGTCAATCAAGTATAAAAGCGGAGATGAGGTTGTTGGGGAGTGCATGATGCTTTTGGGCGGCAAAGAGAGGCTAAACCAAATTCAAAACAGGCTTGGGCTACTCATCACAAAAAAGTACTTCGTTGACGACAAACTCATCATCGAGGGGGTGTCGAACCTTTTGCCGTATCGCCTGAGCGGCAGGCAGGAAAACATTCAAATTTCCTATTCGAACGGCGGTATTGTTGTTGGCAGCCCGATAATTTATGGAAGTTATTGAAAGTATAAAAACAGCAAAAGATGTTAAGTATTCAATTTGTTTGGAGGTGTTATAGTGAAAAATTTTTTTAGAAAAGTTGGGAGATTTTTTAAGCGAAATGCGTATGCCTTGGCGGTTTGCGGATGCGTTGTTCTGGTCTTGACAATGGTGAGCATAACAGCGGCGTCGCTCATCAATAGTTCGAATCAACAAAGCGAGAATCCGCCGGTTAATAGCGACCAAAACATTCCCTCTGTTCCGTCTGATTCAAGCGAGGTGATTGTTTTTGGCTTGCCGATTGCTGATGCAAATGTCAGCAAGTCGTATGCTGAGGACCACCTGCTCGAAGACCTCACCATCGGAGGCTGGCAGACGCATCAGGGCATAGACTTCAAGGCAAGCGCGGGAACAAGCGTGGTGGCGGTCTATGACGGCGTTGTTGAAAGCGTTGAAAATTCCATGATGGATGGGCTTGTTGTCACAATAAGGCATGCAAACAATCTCAAAAGCGTGTATCGCTGTTTGGATACTGACGCCATGGTGCAGGCTAACGACAAAGTCACAAAGGGTCAGGAAATTGGTAAGGTTTCAACCAATCTCACCGAAAAGGGGGACGGCGCGCACTTGCATTTTGAGCTGCTGGAAAACGATAAACTTATCGATCCGACCCCATATTTCGACGAAAATGGGAAGTAGCAAACAAATCTACTAGAAATTCTAGTAGATTTTTGTTTGCAAAATTTTTTCTAGTTGGCTATACTTTATTTAAGAGGAATTTGGTATGAGAAAAACCAAGATTATTTGCACGATAGGTCCAGCGTGTGCCG
>CANQQH010000060.1 GCA_947625955.1 uncultured Clostridia bacterium
TCTTTGTCGTTCGCGGTAACATATTGATATTGGCTGTTATCAAAGTTATGCCCGGTTGCTGGCACTGGGTCATGCTTAAATTCAAGCCCACATTCGATGCAGCGATGGATTGTGTAGCCATCGGCGTCGCAGGTTGGCTTGTGAGGCTCGTTTTCGTATTGGCATTGCTCAATCTCAACATCGCCGCAAACTTTGCAAGTCCTCTTGTGGCTTGTAAATTCGTCGGTGATGTCGTCATCGATTATTTGCTCGTATTCGCCATAGTCGTGATGCCCTGGCGCGGTCACCTGAACTTGCGCAACCAAGATTTCTCCGCAAACAGAGCATACCTCCCCGTCGGAGAGCCCATCTTCAAGGCAAGTTGCGGTGCCCTTCACGGTAACAGGTGTGTGCGCAAGCTTGCTGATTTTCTCAACAACTTCCTGACCACACTTTGTGCAGGTTCCCTTTCTCTCGCCCTCTTTGTTGCAGGACGCGTCCTGAGTTATTGTCCACTCACTCACAGAGTGTTCATGCTTTTTGTTGCAACCGGCAAAGGTGACAGCCCCAACAAGCACGATTGCAAAAATAAAACTACATAGAAAAAATGACTTTATAAATTTTGAAAATTTCATAGTTTGTTTCCTCGTAAAGAGCATTATAACACCAAAAAAACCGCCATGGCAATTATAAAAGCGGCTTTTTGGTTATTTTTATATAATATTTTGGGGTGCTTATTTTGCTTCCTATTTTATAACATACTTCCCACGCAAGAAGCTGCCTTGTGAGAGTTCGCGTTCCTTGCGCTTGTTTTCAATGATTCTCAGGTCGTGGCCATATAGGCTGCAAATCGCAACAACGCTGAAATATATATTATTGATAGAGTTCGAAATATACTTTCTTCTTCGAAGGTTATTGGCAGCGTCGTTGAGAATATATATAATTTGATAGATTGACATATTTTTGAAAGGTTCGCCGCGGAACGCCTCGCCCTCGTCGAGACTATAAAAGGTTGAAAGGTCATAGACAAGCTGCAACAGGTCGATCGCAACATTGAATGAGATGTTCTGCCTTATCTCCTCTTCTGAAAATTGTTCAAGATATACGCCCTTTGCGTTTTCGTCGGAATTGAAAAATTGATTGCGAAATTCGATGTCGAAAATCATGCTGAGCCTGCTGCACTTTTGAATAATTTTATTAATAAGTTCTTGTTCAAGTTCCTCTCTTGTTGGGACAATGACTGTATTTTTTCCAATGAACGCGTTTGCATTTTTTTCTCTCCAAAAATATCTTATCATTTCACATACCTCGTGAATTTATTATAACAAAATCATAGCCGCGATGTCATGAAAAAAGAGCCCTGTTTGATAAAAAAACAAAAAAATTATAGACATTTATAATAAAATGTGCTAACATACATTTGCTTGCGAGTGTGGCGAAATGGCAGACGCACGGGACTTAAAATCCCGAGATAGCAATATCATGTGGGTTCGAGTCCCACCACTCGCACCATAAAAATTCAAGGGGGTTCATGAAGTGAAACCCCTTGAATTTTTATTATGCTGGTTGGTTGGAGCTTGAACAAAAGATTCCACATCTTTCTTTTTTGCTGGGGCTATGAAAGTGAAAACAACCATTTTTCTAAAAGGTACAAAACCAAAAATATATGATATTTAGCTGTTTTGAAGCAGTTTTTCAATGCTTAGTGCCATGATTTTGCGTTTTTTGAAGGCGTGGTTTGAAGCTTTATGTAAAAGAAAAAATTGTGTTTTGGGTTTGTTTTATTTTGCATGGTGGCGCGAGGCATGATATAATTGTTTTTATGGAAACGAATGAAAAAGAGTTGAGTGTTAAGAAAACGCAATACTTTGCAATAGATCTTGTGAAGTTTATTTGTGCACTGCTGGTTGTGACTTTGCACATTGCAACCTATGCTTTTTCAAATATGGCTGTTGATGGCGCTGCCCCAACTGGGCATGGTAACATTTTGATGCTGATTTTGATGCCGCTATATTTTGTTATTGTGAGAGTGGCTGTCCCCTTCTTTTTCATTGCGTCGTCGTATTTTCTTTTCAAAAAAATTAAGGCTTGCCCGGAGAAACGCGGCGAGTTTGTGAAGAAATATTGCCTGAGAATTTTTCTTTTGTATGTATTTTGGTTTGTTGTTTCCCTCCCTATCACCATCGATAAATATTTCATTGCAGAAAACGGGGGGGGGGGCTACATTTAATCCTGAAAATAATTCTTCAAGGCGGCTACTCGGGCTCGTGGTATTTGATAGCGTCAATTGAGTCGGTCTTGCTGGTTAACCTATTTTCCAAATATTCTGTTAGATTCAATTTGATTTTTGCAATTATTCTCTACACCATCAGTTGCCTTTTCTGCACCTACTTCAACGCGTTCTCCTTTCTTCCAAATGAAAGTTTTTTTTCGGTTGTGAAAAATATCAATTCAAACTACCCTATCTATCTCACATTTTTCAACGGATACATCTTCGTTTTGATTGGAAGGCTCTTCGCTGAAAAGGAAGAACTTTTGAGTGGTAGAGCATGCAAAATTTTGCTATTTCTCTGCCCTATTCTCATGTTTGGCGAGCTTTTTGTCGTGACCTACTTTTCGCTCAATGTTGCAACCGACTGCTTTTTCATGTTGGTTCCAATGTCGGTTGCAATGTTTCAGTTTGTGAAATCGCTTAAACTTAGACCAAGAAAAATCTATGGGCATTTGAGAAAGTATAGCATATTTATCTATATGTATCACTTTGTGTTCTTGTATGTTTTCTATCGCTTGGTGTATGCTTTTCGATGGACAATTTTCATCTCAAACATTCCAATGACCATCGCTGTATATTTCGTTATTATTCTCTCAGCGATTGCGCTTTGCGAGTTTAGTTGTTGGCTTGGCAAGAAAAAAGGCTTTGGCTTTTTGAAGTATGGAATGTGAGGACTAAAAATGCAAGAAAAAAATCACCATCAAGGGTGATTCTTTGGAGGCGCAACCCGGATTTGAACCGGGGGTTAAGGTTTTGCAGACCTCTGCCTTACCACTTGGCTATTGCGCCGTTTTTCAAAACCATACATGCGGCTAATTGATATTGATTTTTGAGTGAACTTTCATTGTAGCAATAAAGGCAAGTATCTCTACCTGCCCTTTTGGAGCGGGAAACGAGATTCGAACTCGCGACATTTGCCTTGGCAAGGCAACGCTCTACCACTGAGCCATTCCCGCGAAAGAACGCCCCGAAGGGCAAAATTGTGATGGTGGGAATTGTAGGGCTCGAACCTACGACCGCCTGCTTGTAAGGCAGATGCTCTCCCAGCTGAGCTAAACTCCCATCGGTTGTTCGTGCGAACTCATATATAATATCAAATGTTTTGGCGTTTTGCAAGAGATTTTTTATATTTTTTCAAACTTTTTTCTTTTATTATGTTTTTGCGTTTTGTAAAGCGAATTTACGAAAAAAAATAATTTGATATATATTGCATAAAATAGCAAAACTTTTGTTTTTGGTTTGAAAGTTTTCCTTTGGCATATTATGATTTTTATGAGAGGTGCATATGAAAAGGATTTTCATTATGAATGGTATGGGTGGCAGCGGCAAGGATACTTTTGTTGAAATGCTCAATGAGTTCGTTCCAACCCTTCATATTTCTATTGTTGACAAGGTTAAGGAGATTGCCAGAAGCATTGGTTGGGATGGGTCTAAAACCGAAAAAGACAGGAAGTTTTTGTTCGATCTCAAAACCGTGCTCGATAACTATAACGACTGCAACTATACCTACATTCGCGAAAAAGTTGAAGCTTTTAATAGCGGCGAACTTGGCGACTACGACGTGCTCTGCATGGACCTTAGAGAAAAGCACCAGATTGAACGCGCAAAGAAAGATTTTGGCGCCAAGGCGGTTCTTGTTATTCGTGACAGTGCGGAATTTATTTCCTCAAACGACGCCGACGCAAATGTTTTTTCTATCGACTACGACATCATCATCAACAACTCCGGCACGCTCGACGAACTCCGCGATGAAGCGAAGAAGTTTGCCGTGAAGTATGTTCTAGTTTAGCCCAATGCCCTTGAAAGCCTCGATGTCTTTGCCGCTAAGCAAGAAGTCGGTGTTTGAATATTCTTTTGAAAGCTCGCTGAAAATCTGCGACGCTTTTTTTAATGTTTGAAGACTCACAAGCTCAAATGGGTTGTCTATTCTTCCGTGTTGCTTTGTGCTGAGGATGTCCCCCGCTCCGCGCGAGTTATAGTCGAACTCGGCAATGTCGAAGCCGTTGAGGTTCTCTTTGAAATATTTGATGCGCGCGCTTGAAGTTTCATTGAGGTTTTTTGTGAGGCAGAAACAATATGATTGTTGCCCACTCCTTCCTATTCTTCCACGAAGTTGATGAAGGGTTGCAAGACCAAACTTTTCAGGACTGACAATAACCATGATGTCGGCGCTCGCGATATCAACACCAACTTCAACAATGGTTGTTGAAACCAAAATCGACGCGTTGCCGTTTTTGAAAGAACTGATTATCTTATTCTCTTCCGCGCTTGAAAGTTTGCCATGAGCCATCAAAACCTTCTCTTTTGAAAAGCGTTTTGAGAGCGAAGAAAACATACTATTCACCGAAAGCCCTTGATAGCAGTCGTCGTCGGTGTCGTCAATGTTAGCACAAACAACATACACTTTTGAGCCGCTTTCAATCTTCTTTTCAATGAAGTCCCACATATCGTTTTCTTTGCTTTCGTTGACGAGATTTGTTTGAATCTGTTTTTCAAAAGGACTATGTTCAAGTTTTGAAATGCTCAGCCCGCCATAATAGACTATTGCAAGACTTCTTGGAATTGGCGTTGCGCTCAGCATCAAAAGTTCGCAATTTTTTGCTCTCTCCAAAATTATTGAGCGCTGCTTCACGCCAAAGCGATGTTGCTCGTCGATGACCATGAGCTTAACATTACTAACATCAATGTCGTTATTCAAACAGCTGTGGGTTCCAATAAGCAAGATGTTTTGAGTTTTCATTTTTTCAATTATTGCTCGTCTCTCGGCTGGGCTTGTGCTTGAAGAAAGAAAGCAAACTTCATAGCCAAGCAAGGAAAAATATTCCTTTGCTTTTTGATAGTGTTGCAAAGCGAGAATTTCGGTTGGAGCAATGAATATTGCGCTGTGGTTATTTTGAATGATATAGGCGCAAGTGATGAGAGCAATTATAGTTTTTCCGCTTCCAACATCACCTTGGATCATGCGGTTCATAACGCGATTGCTTTCAAGATTTTCTTTGATTTCTTCAAGTACGCTAAGTTGAGAGGATGTCAAAGTGTATGGCAAAAAACCGCAAAATTTGTCTAAAATAAGTGAAAAACCGCTATACTTTTGCGTTTTGAGTGAATTTTTTCTATTTGCGAGTTCATTGTTGAGTTTGATGAGGGGCACTGTTTTTTCAATGTCAACCCTCTCTTTTGCCCTCTCTATTTCGGTTTCGTTGTTTGGGAAATGTATGTTTTTTATTGCCTCATTTAGCGTTAGGTCAAAGTGTGAAAGCTCAAAATCTTTTGGAAAGACACTCTCTATATTCGTCTTGTTGACCGCTTCTGTTATCGCGCTGAAAATGACACTCTGCCCTATGTTTTTATATGTTTTATAGATTGGCAGAAGCTTGACCGAGGGGTCAATCTTGCTTTGATTTTTGAAGTTTGAAACAACAAAATAGCCATGTTTTGTGTTTGAATTTTTGCCATAAACATAGAGTGTGTCCCCTTCTTTTATGGCGTTTTTGATGTATGGCTGATTATACCAAATTCCCTTGAATATGTTTCCGTCGATGCCCTCAAGCAGAGCATAGCTATATGAAAAATTCTTCCTTATTCTTGAAAGTTTCACTTCGCCAACAACTTTGCATTTGAGCAACTTATATTTTCCGTCTTCTGCGAAAGTGTCTTTGCTTTCAAGATCAAAGTAGCTCTTAGGAAAATAGAGCGCCAAATCCTCAGCGCTCATTATTCCCTTTTCATTCAGGGTTTCAATTCGTTTTTTTCCTAAACCTTTGATGGTTTCAAGATTCATAGTTATTATTCTATTGAAATCAAATAGTAGTAGAGAGGTTGTTCACCCCTATGGCATGCGATTTCAAGATCTGGGTATTTCTCAGTTAGTTTTTCAATCAGCACTTCGCTGTCTTCCGGCTTCACATCTGCACCTGCAAAAAGCGTTAGGGTTGAAGCTTCTTCTTTGATGAGTTTTGAAATTGTGCTGAGAGTAACGTCGTTAATCGATTGCCCTTTTGCGATGATGTGCTTGTCATTGAGACCGATATAGTCGCCCTCTTTGAGTTTGAAGCCATCGATTGAAGTTGACCTCACGGCATATGTAACAGAGCCGCTAATGACAGTTCCAATAGATGCAAGCATATTATTCTTGTTGTCTTCAACAGAGAGTTCTGGGTCAACATTGATTGCGGCTGTGATACCCTGAGGAACAGACTGAGTTGGAATAACAATGATGTTGCGCCTTGAAAGGTCGTTTGCAAGTTCGGCTGCAAGCACGATATTTTTGTTGTTTGGCAGAACGAATACCGTTTCAGCCAAAACATTGTCAGCCGCCTTTGCAATGTCCTCAGCGCTTGGGTTCATGGTTTGACCACCTTCAATAACATAGTCAACACCAAGGTCTTTGAATAGATTCGAAAGCCCAATACCAGCGCAAACAGACACAATGCCAATAGGCTTCAATTTTTCTGGTTCGTTTTGAACTTTCAGTGCCCTGTTTTGTTCGAGCATATTCTCAATCTTAACGCCATTGATTTCGCCGAGTTTGAGCGCGTTTGTGAGCGCAACGCCCGGTTCGTTGGTGTGAACATGAACTTTGATGAGGTTGAGGTCTCCAATGCAAATGACGCTATCACCAATGCTAACAAGCGATTCACGGAGCTTGTCGATGTCGGCTTCGGTTGTTTTCTTGTTTATGTTTATAATGAAAAATTCGGTGCAATATGCGTATTCAATTTCGGCGAGATCATTATAGTTAACGCCGGCTTTAACTATAATGATCTC
>CANQQH010000061.1 GCA_947625955.1 uncultured Clostridia bacterium
TAGAACTAACTAAATACTGACGTATTGTTAGTTAATATTGTTTTTGTTGTGATAAAGAAATTAACAAGAAGTTGTTTTAATTCATTAAAAAAACCTTGTACACTTATCTTACATATTCACTTGTCAAAGTTCGATGTTGTTCGTTTTTTTGTGAACAACGCTGATATAATACCATCTCAAAAAGACAATGTCAACACTTTTTTCAAAAAAAATTAAAAATTTCTCAAATATTTTATAATTGTTCAAAAACCCAACAAAAAAAGAGGATTACCCTCTTTTTATATGCTTTATTATCCTTCTTCCCCGCTTCCCAGGAATTATTTATTGTTCTTTTCGGGGCCTCCCTTGTGAGCGCTTTCGCTTGATTTTCCAATCTCGCATTCTTTTATGAAATTCTCAAAGAAAGACGTTGCCTGCTTCAAGGACTCGAATCTTCTTCGAAACATTTCAAGCCTCTCTTTATCATTATTAATTTTCTCTTTTATTGGAAGCCTATACTTGTCAACTTTTTCCAGGATGTTGCGATATGAAACATACTCGCCCCTTGCTTCATCCCTAGCGGCTTTGAACTCGCCAAATTTTTCGAGTATGGTCTCGTTTATTTCTCTTAGTTTTTCTTCGCCCTCTTCATTTGGGTTTAGACGCAGCTCTTCTTTTGCAATCTTATATTGCTCACGAAAACTATAAAACAGCTGATGAAAGTCAAACTCATAGTTTTGCGCTTGCTCGCCAGCACATTTGTTATAGTATTCTTGCGGCATAAAAGATATCAGAGCACCTTTTAATAGTTTAATTCTTTCGTCCAAACTCATAGGCTTTTCCTCCATTATAAGTTTTTGAGAATTTTGCAAACCATTTTATATGCGTCGTCAACTTTTGCGTTAAGTCTCTCGCCAGTTTTTCTTATCTCGATTTCAACCTCGCCGTTTTCAAGCGCGCGGCCAAAGGTTACGCGAACAGGCACGCCGATGAGTTCAAAGTCGTTGAACTTCACGCCCGCGCCAGCCTTTCTGTCGTCAAGCAAAACTGGGATGCCGTTTTCTTCAAGCTTGTCATATAGCTCGGTGGCTTTTTGAACTTGATTTTCCTTCTTCGTGTCAACAATTATGATATCAACTTTGAATGGTGCAACGCTGAGAGGCAAAACAAGACCTTTTTCGTCGTGATGCTGGTCGATAATGCTAGCAACCGTTCTTTCAAGCCCGATTCCATAGCAACCCATCTGCATGATCTTTTCCTTGCCGTCGGCATCAACGAAGGTGGTTTTGAACTTATCGGTATACCTCGTGCCAAGCGCGAAAATATGCCCAAGTTCGTTGCCCATTGCGACCCTGAGTTTTCCACCACATCTTGGGCAAACATCGTTTTCAGTTGCAAACCTCAAATCTGCCCATTCGCACTTGAAGTCGGCATTGTTAACATCCATATAGTGAACATTTGGTTTGTTTGCTCCGATGATGAAGTTGGTCATAGCTTTTATTTCATAGTCGCCAATGATTCTAACATTTTTGAGGTTGCCCATTGGACCAACATAGCCCATGACGCTGCCAATAGATTTGATCTCTTTTTCAGTTGCAAGTTCAAGTGAATCGCATTTGAGAAGCTTTGCAAGTTTTGCTTCGTTCACTTCCCTATCTCCGCGAACAAGAACCATAACAAGTTGCCCGCCCGCGTTATAGACCATACTCTTAACAAAGTCACTTGGCTCGCGCTGAAGCATTTTCACAAGGTCAACGATGCGCTTTGTGTCAGGGGTTATAACTTCTTTATAGTTGCCCTTGAAACGCATATCCTCTTTGAAAGTGTCGTTGATTTCAACAGTTTCAAGGTTCGCACCGTAGTGGCACTTGTCGCAGAAAGCGATTTCAGCCTCGCCCTCGTCGCCAATTGCCATATACTCGTCGCAATAGAGTCCACCCATTGCCCCGCCGTCGGCAACAACAGGAACAGTCTTGATGCCAAGAGTTGTGAAAAAGTCGGTGTAGGCCTTTGCCATGCGTTTATAGTATGCCGAAAGGTCTTCTTCGCTTGCGTGGAAAGAATAGGCGTCTTTCATTGTAAATTCCCTTGCCCTAACAACGCCATCGCGTGGACGAATCTCATCGCGATACTTCTTTTGAATTTGATAAATTGAGAAAGGCAAATCATTATATGAGCGCACAAAAGAACCTGCAACAAGCGTTGCATACTCTTCATTTGTTGGGCTTATGGCATACTCAGCTTGGTTGCGGTCGGCGAGCTTGAACATCTCCTTGCCAAACGCATTCCAACGCCCAGACTTTTCGAGCGTCTCTTTGCTGACAAGAAGAGGAAACTTCACTTCGCTGCAATCAACGCTTTCCATTGCGCGCCTGAGCTGGAACTCAACTTTTCGCATTATCATATTAAAGTATGGCATATAGTGGAAAAGCCCTGCCGAAACTTTCTTTATCATTCCCGCGCGAACCATATAACTCATTGCTGTTGAGTCAACATCGCTAGGTTTTTCTTTTTGTGTTTTTAGAAGGAATTTGCTGTATTTCATAATCTACTCCAATTTATATTTTGTCGTTATCGCTTGAAAGGCCTTCAAACATGTCATAAAGTTCGTCGCAATATTTCAAAAGTTCTTCATCTCGTTTTTCATAGGACGAGTCAACAATTTGCATATATTTTTCATAGAGCTCTTCAAACTCATCTCTTGGCATTTCGCGATTATAAATCTTTTTGAAGATGTCGTCAAGCTCATCGTGAATCTTGTTGACGAACTCATTATAGCTTCTCTCATGCTCTTTTATTTCGGCAAAGCGCTTTTTATTGGCCTTGTCAAGTTTTCTTTGAAATCTTGACCCAAAGTTCACCATCTCGCAAAGCTTGCCATAGTTAAAGCAAAGCCTTTCAAACTTGGTTTCAAGATAATCAAACTTCTCGTGCATGGTTTCAAGCGATTTTTCCTGCTCACTTATCGTCTCTTCAAGTTCTTGCAACTTATTGTTATATATAAGATAACTAAGGTCAATTCGTTTCACACTTTTAGTGTAACACAAAAAAAAATAAAGTCAATAAAAAAAAGTTTCGCCAACTAAATTTTGCGAAACTTTTCATGTTTTTTTCTAGCCGCGCTGACTGAGCATGGACTGAATGTTTTTTGCAACATCTTTATTGCTTCTAAGAAGCATCTCCACTTCCCTCGCCGTCACTTCGAAAGACTGCGACAGACATGAGTTTTGAAAGAAGAGCGCCCTGCTACTTGCAGTGTCGTAGTCGGCGGTGTTGTTTAGTTCGCCTTGCAAGTTTTGCAAAAGCGCAATCTGCTGCTCCAAAACTGTGAGCCTTGAATCAATAGTTGAGCAAAATGCTTTGGCGTTGTTTATGCACCTTTCGTCAACATAGCCGCGGTCTTTTGCTTCATTCACCATGTCGAACGCCTCAGCAATTTTTTCTTCGGTTAGTTTTTGAAGTTCTTTTGCATATTTGAGTTTTTCGTCGATAAGGTTTTTTTCTCTCTCAAATAAAGAATCCTTAGTTTTGTTCAAATCGCTAAGATTCATAAAATTCTCCTCGCAAAAATAATTAGTCTTCGTTTGGCTCGCGTTCGCCATCATTTGATTCTTGCTTGATAAAATACTTTTTCATGATGCGGACAATATTGCAAGTTGTTGCAGCATTGGCAACATCGCTGCAAACCTCGAAAATCTCAGCACACTCATCTTCAATTGTTTTTTGAAGTTTCAAACTTTCACTCAAAAGTTCAATAGCATTGTCAGAATTGAAGGAGTCCACATTCTCCTTTATAAGCCAATCATACTCAGAAAGTTCACCCATCAAGAAAGAAGTTTTGTCAATTTGCGCATTGATAGCTGCAATTGCTTGACTGAACTCTTGGTCGTTTTTTGCCTCAAAGTTCTTCCCTGTTGTTATATTCTCAATATAGTTGCGATATGTTGCAAGTTTTTTCTTAAAGTTTCCATTTTCGCATATCTTTCACTAAGATAGCTTTCAAAAGCACCATTAATATTCGATTCATGCGAAGCAATTTCCATGTCCAGTTCGTTAATATCCTTTTTAATTTTTCCATAAAGTTCCATACTTATAACACCCTCCAATTCGTATTGTTTTTTAACGAGCAGAGTATAACACACCCCCACCTCAAAGTCAATACCCAAAATTTCAAAATTGTGCAACTTTTTTAGGTGAAGCAAACAAAAAAATAAACAAAAAAAATAAAAAATTACGCATAAAAAAAGATCAGTGATAAACTGACCTATGCGCATTTATGTTCAACAACTGGAAACAAGTAAAATCGTTTGTTATCAAAAAACTCGTCAAGTGGCATTTCAACGCTATCATTTTGCTCTGGAATTTCAATATTAAAGCTTGAAGGCGCTTGCACAACGATATATGATACCCCGTCAATCACTTGTATTGATAACGGATATTTAAAAGCTAGCATATTTATCTTGCTAAGATCAATACTTGTTATTCCCTCCAGCCTCGCAATCCTATTATTTGTTGGCAATCTGTTAAAATAAAGACCAATAGTACTTTCAGGTTCTTTCATAAACACCAAAGTATTGTTTGCTCCAAGCATTAGTTCCTTTAGTATTCCTCCATTATATTTTATTGTTGTCGCACCATAACTTTCTATAAAATTCATGCAAGATATTTCACCACCATTAACTTGTATTGTTGAACCTTTGCCACTATCTTGTATAACGAATATACCGACTTTTTCTTTACAGCCCATCATACCATTATTATCTTTTATTACACAATTATTAAGAATAAGATTCTGTTCTTCATTAATACGCAGCCAAATTCCCACTCCGCTATTATTAGTAATTTTGCAATTGGTTAACTCTGAGCGACACTTATTAATTCCACTGTCAGGATAACTATTAAAATCTCTACCTGTAATAGCCAATGCTAATCCATGTCCAGATACCCCTGAGATTTCAACATCTGTCATATACAGTTGTCGAACATATGAGCACTGAAAGCCATTTTCAAGTGTTGCCCCATTTATAGTCAATGTTTCATAAGCACTACCAGAATCAAATGAACCATAATTTCCGCCTTCAATTGTGATTAGAGGATCATTATAATGGCAACTAAATCTTTTGACATTGCAATTATTTATGTTAATTTCGGCTGCGCAATCCTCCAACCATATACCTCTATCAAAAGTGCAATTTTCAATCAATATATGATCATAATACGCAAGAGTTGTATCCGAAGTATTACTATAATCCCAGTTCCCACCAGCCAAAAACAAGTCATATCCACCATCACTATATTTTGATGAATAGTTATTTTCTTGCATAACAATGTTCTTTAATGTCACTTCATATTGTAGGTCTGGGTCAGGAATATTGGGAATATAATGAAACATACTTATTCCTGCAAAACCGCCCTCGTTGTTACTTATGTTCACCCCATCAATCACTATGTTTGTGTTAACGTTGCTTGACTTTACAAAAATTAAGCTATTGTTCCAAAAATTACCATAACTTTTGGCATCATCAAAACCGCTATAGGCATCTTGAATTTTGTTGTTGGTTATTGAACCGCCAGTCATTGTGAAAGTGCCATCTTCAACAAATATAAGTCCAGAGTCGTTATTCTCATTGCCGGAAATATCAACCCCATTAAGTTCGAACTTTCCATTGTTGGTTGTTCGAAATATATTCTTCACAAACTTGATATTCGTTCCACTTTCATCTTTATAGCCAGGTCCATTATTCCATTCTCCATCGCCAGAAATGGAGTAAAATTCTCCACCATTGATTATGAGTGTTCCACCATTAACCAAGACCTTTTCAACATACTCATATATCGTTGCTGCATACGCAAAATTTTTTGCAATCGAACAAACAGAGATTGCCATTGCAACAGCAATAATTGCAAAAACAATAAAGCTTCCGAGTTTTTTCATCAACCCACCTCAAACTTGGCATCAAGAAAAACATGTGTGCCTTTTCCCTTGCCCACCTAGTTACCTTCTTCGATTATAATATACCCCCCCCCCCCCATATTTTTTTCAATTGAATACAAGGGGGTTTTAAAATTTTTCATAAAAAAAGCGAGGTTTGTTCCCCGCTAACAAATTCCAACGGCGTTTCGCGCGCGTTTTATTGTTTCTCTTGCAACTTTCTGTGCCTTTCGCTTGCCACTTTCGAGTATTTTCTCAACCTCATCGTAGTGGCTCATGTAGTAGGCATATTTCTCTCGCATTGGTTTGAGATACTCGTTCGCAACTTTGAAAAGCTCTTGTTTCGCTTCTGCCCAGCTTATGCCCTCTGCGAACCTTTGCGCCATCAAAAGCGTTTGACTTTGCGACGCAAACAACTTATAGAACGTGAAAATTGGCGAATCAAAAGGTTTTGGTTCATCTGGCAAAGAGCTGTCGGTCTTGATTGAGCTGATTAATTTTTTCAGCTCGTTCTCAGGCGCAAACAAAGGGATTGTGTTGCCATAGCTTTTGCTCATTTTTCTGCCGTCGATTCCCGGAATAACGGCAACATTTTCGTTGATTATCTCGCTTGGAACAACGAAGGTGTTTGAGTATGTTTTGTTGAAGGCCTTTGCGATATCTCGCGCCATTTCAACATGCTGCTTTTGGTCTGCGCCGACAGGAACTAACTTTGCATTGAACAAGAGGATGTCGGCAGCCATCAAGATTGGGTAGTTGAAAAGCCCCATGTTAACATAGAAGTCAACATCCTTTCCCTCACTCGTTGCGCGCTCGGTTGCTGCCTTATAGGCATGCGCCCTGTTCATGAGCCCTTTGCTCGTCACGTTGTTGAGAAGCCAGTTGAGTTCTGTCACTTCTGGAATGTCACTTTGCCTATAAAAAACAACTTTCTTTGGGTCGAGCCCGCACGCAAGCCATGTGCAAGCGATCTCGCGGGTTAGCCTTTCAAGTTCCTTTGGGTCTTTCACAAAGTTGAGCGCGTGATAGTCGGCGATGAAGAAAAAACCTTGAACATCACTACTTTCGCTCAT
>CANQQH010000062.1 GCA_947625955.1 uncultured Clostridia bacterium
TTTGATTATTTTTGATTTATTTTGATTTTTAATCAAAAAATGAGTTATCGCAAAATCAAACGAAAAAAATCAAAGGTCGACTTTTTGGCGGTAACTCCCAAAGCTGATTTTATCGGCTTTTTCTTTTGCGAAATTAGTAATGTCTGTTTTTTTGGACATTGATTGCTTTATAATAAAAATGTTGTAAAAAAGGGGAGGAAGTTATGGAAATTGAAATTAAAAGAGGAAGCGTTGTTTATGCTGACGCCGATGCGATTGTTAATGCGGCAAACAGGTGGCTTGAAAAAGGTGGCGGAGTGTGCGGCGCAATTTTTAATGAGGCTGGGGCAGAGGAACTTGCAAAAGAGTGTGGTGAACTTGCACCCTGCGAGGTTGGTGCGGCGGCAATCACAAAAGGCTATAATTTGAAAGCCAAGTATATCATTCACGCCGTGGGTCCCATTTACTCAGGGCAAGCAGAAGATGCCGAACTTTTGGCTTCTGCCTATCTAAACTCTTTGTTTTTGGCAGATAACCATGGTTGCAAGTCTATTGCCTTTTGTTGCATTTCAACGGGGATTTATGGCTATCCGCTTGAAGAGGCAACAAAGATTGCCATTGAAGAAGTGAAACTTTATCAGCCCCAAAATCTTGAAAAAGTCTATTTTTATTGCTATACCGACAGGGAGTATGAAGCCTACAAAAAGCTATTGAAGTAAACGCAGTTTTGAAAGATGTTGCGGGCCGCCTTATAATTATTTTTTATGAGGAGAAAAATAATTTATAAAGACCAAATAAACCGAGGTTCTAAACTTGCCATGTCGCTATAAAAAGTGTAAAATATTTTTGAAAGGAGAGAGATTGTGAAAAAGAATATTAAAACGACCGAAGCGATTTTTCCAATGCCAGTGTTGATGATTGCAACATATAATGAAGACGGTAGCGTAGATGTTATGAATGCGGCGTGGGGGACAATGTTTGAAAGGGACCAAGTGCTTCTCAACCTCACTGAAACGCATAAGACAGTGAAGAACATCAAACGCAGGAAGGCCTTCACAGTTAGCATTGCGGACGCAAAACATGTGAAAGAGGCGGACTATTTCGGCATGGTTTCTGCAAATAACACGCCAAACAAGTTTGAAAAGAGTGGGCTCACAGCAACGAAGTCAAAAAATGTTGACGCACCAATTATCAATGAATTTCCAATCTGCATTGAGTGTGAATTTATTGAGTATCAAGACTGCGGAGTTATTGGAAAAGTTGTCAATGTGTTGGCGGATGAAAAGGTGTTTAGTGGCGACAAGATTGATATAAGTAAAGTTGAAGCCATTGCCTTTGACCCATACACGCATGGCTACTACAAAGTTTCTGAAAGAGTGGGAAACGCATTTAGCGACGGACTAAAATTGAAAAAGTAATAGTGCAAATCAAAAAGTGAGTTTTGGAATGGCAACTGACATATAAAAGTTTCAAAAAACGCAAAATGATAATTAAAAAAGTGTAATTTGGCTTCAAAGTGGTGAAAACTGTGGAAAAAATAATTTTTTGAAAAAGTCTTGACATTTGTGAGAGTGTGGAGTATAAAAGAAATATAAATAAAAAAGGAGCCAAAAGAAATGATTGCGATTAGAGTTAATAACAACAATAATGATGATAACGCATTAGTTTTAATGGGTTCCTTTATTGTTGTTGATTAACTTATAAAAATAGCAAAAGTTAACAATGGTGTGGAGGAATCCACACCATTATTTTTTATATCTAAAAAAATTTTTAAGGAGAGAAGTTATGAAAAAAGAATTTATTTATTGGCAAATATATAGTAATGACGCCGTGGCGGGCGGAAATATTTTATTGAACTTTTATAGTCAAAAAGGTTTTTATTAATCAAAAAAATTTGTTAAAATTAAAAGGAGAAAAAATTATGAAAAGAACATACATAAAACATTTGCAGCCCGGCAAGAAATGCGAGATTGCAGGCTGGGTTGAAAAAATACGAGAACAGAAAACAATGATGTTTGTTGTTCTTCGAGATGTTACTGGCGCGATTCAGGTGACCATTGAAAAAGAAAAGTTGCCTGAGGTTACAGCCGAAGTGAAAAAGATGACGAGGCATAGTTTTGTGAGATTCTATGGAACTGCGCAGAAATCTGCATATGTCAAAATGGGTGGTATGGAATTTTTGCCAACCGAAGTTGAAATTGATAGCATTGCCGGAGAGTTGCCTATTGACAGCGAGAGCGGAAAAGACCTGAAAATGGACTATCGCTGGATCGACCTTCGCGATGAGAAGAAAATTCTATATTTCAAAATCCAAACGGCTTTCGAAAGATATGCTGTTGAATACTTCACGAAGCACGGTTACATCTCAATTCACACGCCAAAGATAACGGCACTTTCGTCTGAGGGCGGGTCGGAAGTTTTTGAACTCAAAGATTATTTCGGGCAGAAGGCGTACCTCACGCAAAGTCCACAGCTCTACAAGCAGATGTCCATGATGGCTGGCTTTGATAAGACATATGAAATCGGGGAGTATTTCAGGGCAAACCCATCCTTCACATCGCGTCACGATACCGAGTTCACGGGCATCGACGTTGAAATATCGTTTATCAAATCGCATCACGATGTTATGGATGCGGAAGAGGAGCTATTAAAATATATTTTGCATCATGTGAAGGCGGAGTTTGGCGAAGAGTATTACGAGAAGTGCGGAAAGGTGATGCCGGAAATCGAAAAGCCAATTCCAAGAATAACGCTGAAAGAAACCTATGAGATTTTGGAAAAGGAAATGGGCTACAAAGTGCCAAGAGAGCTATCGGGCGACCTTGACCCACAGGGCGAGAAACTCATTTGCGAGTATGTGAAGGAAAAGTTCGGTTCAGACTTCGTTTTCATAACCGACTTCCCAACAGAGGCGAGAGCGTTCTACACGATGAAGTATGAGAAAACCCCAGAGATTTGCAAGTCCTATGACCTTTTGTTCAAGGGATTGGAAATCACCTCGGGCGCGCAGAGAGAACATCGCTACGAGCAGCTCAAAGAGAGAATACGAGAAAGTGGAATCGACCCTGAACACATGAAAGAATACTTGGGCTTTTTCAAATATGGAGCGCCTGCACATGGCGGCTTTGCCATTGGAATCACAAGAACGCTGGCAAGTTTGTTTGAGTTGCCGTCTGTGAAGGATGTGACCTTCCTGTTCAGGGGACCAGGCAGGTTGACGCCATAGGGAGGAAGATATGAAAGTCGATTTAGAACATTTGGAGTATTTGAGCAAACTCAAACTTCCAGAAAGCGAGAAGGAAAAATTCGAAGCAGACTTTGTTAAGATCTTGGATTTTGTTGACGAAATCACTAAACTGGATTTGCCAGAAGAAGACAAGAAAAAGGCGACTCCGCTGAGTGAGCTTCGCGAAGACGAAGTGAAAGAAGGCGAATTTTGCGACACTCTTTCAAACGCACCAAAACAAAAAGATGGGTGTTTTGTAACGCCATTGGTGGTGGAATGATGGAAACAAGATTTGACAAACTAAGCGTTCGAGAACTCGCGGACGGGATAAAAAAACAAAAATATAAGTGCGAAGAGGTTGTGAGATTTTTCGCAAAAAGATGTGAAGAGAGTGTGAAATTCAATGCAATTATTGAGGTTTTTGACGATATTTTTGAAAAAGCACGATTAATTGACGAAAAAATTTCGCGCGGAGAAAAACTGGGAAAACTTGCCGGCGTGCCTGTTGCAATCAAAGATAACATACTTTGCAAGGGAAAGAAAATGAGCTGCGCGAGCAAGTTCATGAAGGACTTTGTTTCGCCATATTCTGCAACAATCGTTAAAAAACTTGAAAGCGAAGACGCCGTCATCTTTGCGCGAACGAACATGGATGAATTTGCCATGGGTGGCAGCACCGAAAACACTATCTATGGACCATGCAAAAACGCGTTCGATGAGAAGCGTGTTGCGGGCGGAAGTAGTGGGGGAAGTGCGGTTGCTGTTGCGCTTGGGCTTTGCCCAGTTGCAATTGGAACAGACACGGGCGGCTCAATAAGGCAGCCAAGCTCTTTTAATGGTGTTGTTGGAATCAAGCCGACTTATGGTACAGTTTCAAGATATGGAATTGTTGCCTTTGCAAGCTCCACCGATCAAGCCGGCCCCATCACAAAAACTGTTGAAGACAACGAGTTTGTTTTGAGCATACTTGCGGGAAAAGATGAGCACGACATGACGACGATTGACAACGATTTTTCAAAGGCTATGGTGAAGAAAAAATATACCGTTGGTCTTTGCAAAGAGCTGGTTGAAAAAATCAAAGTGCTCAAAGAATATCCGCAGTTTGAGAAGGCTGTTGAAAAGATGAAACAAGAGGGGTTCGACTATGTTGAGGTCAGTGTGCCACATATTTTGAACAGTCTTGCTTGCTATTATATTCTAACGCCAGCCGAGGCGGCTTCCAACCTTGCGAGGTTCGACGGTGTGAAATACACAAGCCGAAGCGAAAGCGCGAGAACGCTTGAAGATGTTTATGTTAAAAGTCGCAGCGAAGGGTTTGGAAAGGAAGTGCAGCGCAGGATTATGCTTGGCAACTTTGTGCTGTCGAGCGGGTACTTCGACGCCTACTATAAAAAGGCAAAGAGTTTGCAACAACTCTTGAAAAAAGAGTTTGCAAAAGCCTTTGAAAAGTGCGACTGCATCCTCACACCAACAACTCCGGGCGAGGCTTTTGAAATCGGCGGAAAAATCAAGGACCCGCTCGCGATGTATTTGGAGGACTTGTTCACGGTGCCGGCAAGCATTGCAGGTATTCCTGCGCTCTCTGTGCCATATGCAAAAGGGGAGCATGGCTTGCCGCTGGGCTTGCAGTTCATGGGAAAGGAACGAAGCGAAAAGGTGCTCTATGACATTGCCAAAAAGTTTGGAGGTGAAAGCTATGGAATTTGATGTTGTTATTGGGCTGGAAATTCACGCCGAACTTAAAACAAAAACCAAAGTTTTTTGCTCCTGCAAAAACGAATTTGGCGCGAAGCCAAACGCAAACACTTGCCCTGTTTGTACGGGTATGCCGGGCGCGTTGCCGATTATCAACAAACACGCGGTTGAACTTTGCATAAAGGCCGGCCTATGTTTTGGCTGCACAATCAGCGAGTATGCGGTCATGGAGCGCAAGAACTATTTTTATCCTGATCTTGCAAAGGCGTATCAAATCAGCCAAATGGTGCATCCAATTTGCGTTGGCGGCGGAATCAAACTGAGAAGTGGAAAGTTCATGCGCCTCAACAGAATACATCTCGAAGAGGATGCCGGAAAACTCACGCATATCAGCCGCGCTGTTGGAACCTTGGTTGACTATAACAGAGGGGGCACTCCGCTTATTGAGATTGTCACCGAGCCGGACTTTTCAACCGCCGAAGAGGTTGACGAATTTTTGAAGCGCGTGCGCGAAAGCCTTGTTTATTCTGGCATTGCCGACTGCAAAATGGAAGAAGGGGGGATGCGCTGCGACGTGAACTTGTCGCTCAAACCGAAAGGCTCAAAAGCTCTTGGAACGCGCACGGAAATGAAGAACCTCAACTCGTTCAAAAGCGTTTCGCGTGCCATTGAATATGAGATAAAACGCCAAAAAGAAATCCTTGAAGACGGCGGGACTATAATTCAGGAAACGCGAAAGTGGGATGACGCAAAGGGCAAGAACCTCTCCATGCGAACAAAGGAACAGGCGCAGGACTATCGCTATTTTCCAGACCCAGACATCTTGCCAATCGCAATCTCAAAAAGCGATGTTGCGAAAATAAAGGCGACTATGCCAACTCTTCCGCAGGAGAGGCGAGACAGGTATGTTAAGGTGTTTGGGCTGCCTGAGTATGACGCCGCAATTTTGACCTCTTCGAAGTATGTTTCGGACTACTTTGAGAAATGCACGAGAATTTTTGACAGCCCAAAGAAGATTAGCAACTGGATTATGGTTGACCTCTTGAAACTCGTCAAAGAACAGGAGGATTTTGTGTTTCCAATTGCGGAAGAGGATCTGTGTGAAATCATCAAAATGGTTGAAGAAAGGGTCATTAACAAAACTGTTGGGCTTCAACTGATGGATGCGGTGATAAAAAGTGGCAAGAAACCAAGCGCGCTTGCAAAGGAGATGAACCTGATTGCAACAATCAGCGAAGAGCAAATTTTGTCGCTTCTGCAAAAACTCAAAGCTGAAAACGCGAAAGTGAGCGAGGACTACAAGAAACAGCCGCAAAAAGTTGTTGGCTTTATTGTTGGGTATGTTATGAAAAACACCGCCGGGAAGGCCAACGCGGAACTGGTGAAGTCCTTGATTGAAAAGGTATTTTAATGAAAAGCACTCAAAGTTATTGCTTTGGGTGTTTTTGTTTGCGATAACTTAAAGGCGTGCTTTTTGTTTTGATTTTTATTTTGTGTGTGTTATAATTTAAGTGTTGAAAGGAATTGAATAAAGCATGAGTAAGTTTGTTGAGATAAAAAACGAAAATCAGCTTGAAGATTTGCCTAAAATGGGGGATTTATGAAATATAAGAAGTGCCCAAGATGCGAACTTAACTACATAAAGGAAGATGAAGAACTTTGCGCAAGTTGCAAAAAAGAAACAAGTTTGGTGAGCGAAGAAGACGCCTTTTTGCGTAGCACAAAGAGAAGTGAAATCATCAAGGCGGGCGACAATTTCCCGCTCAGCAAAAATGTGATGCTTATTAACTATCTCACCGGGAGCAATAATGAAAAGTGGCCCAAGGCAACATATCCGCTTTCGAATAACTACTATATGTGGATAATCGCGCTGGACGGCAAGGAACGTGATGGCTGGAAGGATGTTTTGCTGAAAGACGAGCGCATCAAGCAGACCTATGTTGGCGACCGCGAGAATCTTCCGTCGAACTTTTCGCTCGCCTTTGACCGCAGCTATAAAGCGGTTTTTGAAAATAATGGTGG
>CANQQH010000063.1 GCA_947625955.1 uncultured Clostridia bacterium
ATCTCACTGCTGGCAACTATGATAAAATTAAACAGCAAGTTGCCCAAGAAAGAAAAGATGAAAAGAAACTTCAAGCTTTTGCAAGAGTTTTATCGGCCCGCATAAACTCAGGTGAAAATCCACAAGATGTGATAAATGATATGCAAAATTCTGGGCATGAAAATGTAATGTAAATTATTTTATAGATTACCGCACACCAAAACAATCATTCAAATAAAATAAAACGAACTTATTGCGGTTCGTTTTATTTACGCATGGCGGAGGGAGCGGGATTTGAACCCGCGCTACGATATTCTCGTACTAACACCTTAGCAGGGTGCCCTCTTAGGCCTCTTGAGTATCCCTCCACACTATCTATTCAAAAAACAAATTGATTATATCATAGTATTTCACAAAATGAAAGTGTTTTCATAAAATTTATATAAAAAAATTACTCCGGCAAATTTTGTTGGTTTTTGGCAATTTTTGAAGTATTTTGTCGAATTATATATGTTTCTAAGATTTCTTGTCGAGAACGCAAATCCAAAATCTTAATTGTAGTTTTGAATTATAATTTTATGGATTTTATACAAATAAGATTTTAAAATGACATTTTTATGATTCACACTCCACTTTTTGAGAAAGAAAAATAACCTTTTTGGGTTATTTTCTTATATCGCTTATTGGAATCAATTTCAAAATTCGTCTTTCAATTGCCGAGCGGGTTCTTCCATGCAAACTCATCATTTCTTCAATGCTGATGTTTGAATTATACTCTTCTATCAGCTTTGCGTCTTCCTCCTGAGTCCAAACGCTGCCAATATTGTTCTCGTTTTGAGTTTGTTTTGCGCGTTTTTGCGCTAATATCTTGTTCTTTTGCTCTTCAATTTCTTCGCTGTCTTTGATTGCCCTGAATGAGTTTTTGTCGATTTTCTCATAGCGCAAAACGAAGATTCCCAGCGTGTTTAGCGCGGCTTTCAGCTCCTCGCTTGGAACAAAAAGTCGTTTGTTTGTGAGCGGATCGAGCCCTTTTGCGAGCTTTTGCACAAACTCATATTTTCCCATGTCTATCTTGAAAGATTTCGCCTCATCCCTACTACGTTTCATTTTTCCACTTTCCCTTTTTTCTTTTATTATAGAGCAAACATTTTTCACAGGACAATAGAAAAAATGCGCAAAATCTTGCAAGATACCGTGAAATTAGCATAAAATTTGCGAAAAATACAAGATTTTTTTGCAAAAGTCACCAATCAATAGAATTTTTCCTGCAATCTTTTGATAATTTTCTTGTAAATTGGCAGCATATATGGTTCTTTTGACTTTGAAATTAGTTCATCAAAAGTGAGCCATGCAACCTTTTTGTTCTCATCTTCTTTGGGTGCAATGAACTCATTTTCGTCAGCCTCAAACAAGTATGTCACATTAAGGTGGCAATGTGCTGGAACAAAAGCGCCCCTTTTCACATGCGCCCGCACTGGCAAACTTTCAATGGAAATGGGATTCTTGCATAGCAGCTTGTAGTTTTTCAGCGAGGATTCCTCGGTCAGTTCCTTTTTTGCAACAAACTGCATATCGTCGATACCATCGGCGTGCCCGCCCAGCCACGACCATGATTGGTAGATGTTGTGGTAGGCGCAAAGCACCTTGGTGTGCTCCTTGTTCACAACGAAAGCCGAGCTGCAAAGATGACATCTGCGATTTTCGCGCGTTAGAATCTGTTCAAGACTCTCGCACTCGATGAAGAATTGCTTGTCTGCCCTCTCCTGCTCGTCGAAGGGCACATAGCTTTTTATCATTTGGATTGTTTTTGACATAATCTCACCCAACTCAAATATAACATATATATTGAAAAACACAAATCATTTAGTGCAAGATAAAATAAAAATCAAAAAGTACTCGACAACATCAACAACTTGTGATAAAATACCAAATGTTTGGAAGCGTATCGAAGTGGTCGCAACGAGCCGCACTCGAAATGCGGTTGTCGAGAAATCGGCACGGAGGTTCGAATCCTCTCGCTTCCGCCATATAAAAGAAAAATTGAGCATCAGCTCGATTTTTCTTTTATGCGACAGATTGTAGTGGATTCGAACGGGCGGAAAAGCAGAACGCCATGGTATGGCGTTTGCCCGCCCCGCCGTGATAGCAAACTGATAATAGGATTGCAAAAACATTGGGGTCCCTGAGAAAAACATCCATAACAGGGGTAGCGTTAAAAAGTTTTAATTGGTTTTGTTTTGGGAAATCTTCCCGCCAGTCCGCATATTGTATCTGTTGTTATTGAAATATTTCTCCAATCTTTTCATATATCATGTCAGCCAACTTCTTATGTCCATTTTGTGTTAGGTGAACTCCGTCAATCCCCGTTTCCAAATTCAAAGCCGATAGGTAATAACAATTATTTCTTTCTGCTATTTTCTTGAAGTGTTCTTCAAGTTGTATGCTTTTTATTTCGGAGCTTTCGTCATACTTACCTTCAAAATTTGCGTTGGCCAATTTCCCATCAACCTTTACTGGTGTAATAATTAAAATTTGTGGATTTGGAGAATTGTGAAGCGCCCTTGTTTTTATAGGTTTTATAATGTAATTTTCAAGCATTTCGCCAATTTCCGTTGCGGTTTTGTTGTATCTAACTTTGACTTCGTTTGTTCCAAGCATGACAATAATAAGGTCAAGCGGGTCGTGACTATCCAGACATGGCAACAAATAATCATAGCCACTTCTACCTTCTCTGCCAGGACGCGGATCATTTGATAAAATTGTGCGAGAATTTAGGCCTTCTTCAATAACACAATATTTATTTCCAAGTTTTTTCTGCAAAACCTGCGTCCAGCGTTTATTTTCGTCAAATCTCTTATGGTCAGATCCGGAGATGTAGCCAAAAGTGTTGCTATCTCCATAACATAAAATTCTTTTCATTTTAACTCCTTATTTCAAAACTTGCAAAACCCAATCTTTATATTCTTTTGCATGATTGCAGACATTGTTCAACAAATTCAAAAGTGTCAACGCGTTGTCATTATTTATCCTTTTGATTTATTTCTCTTATGTTGTGCGTGTCGGGCAATTTATATTGCAAAATTGTCGTCTTTTCCATGTTCATATTATACCATAAGTTTTTGCAAAACCACACTAAAACACACTGTATTTCAAGATTTTTTCAAAACTTTGATCCGTGCGTTTTTATTTTGCTTTTATGTTGTGGTATAATTGAAAATAGCGGAGGGAAAAATGAGAAAAGAAACGAAGTTTGCGATTTTTGATTTTGAAAAAGAGGATGCAGATTTGATTGATTATCTTGCCTCATATCTTGACAATAACGCAAAAGTTGCGCTGGATTTTTTCGAGGTCAAAGTTCCAAAAGAAAAAATACACATCAAAATCATGCCAACAAAGAAAGAATACGACGAATACTACAAGGTTCTATATGCCCTTCCAAAAGACACCAAACTCAAAGGCTGGATGGTTGGAACCTACAACTTTGAGAAAAATCAAATTGTCTATCTCTCCTTGCACGATTTCAAAAGCACCACACAATCGCTCAAAGACGCTCCTTTTGATGAGGCGTTAATTGATTACCAAAAGACAATACTTCACGAATATGTGCACTACGCCAACGGCCTTTTTAGAAAAAAATACAACTGCTCATATCCTGAAAAATACCTCAGCGAAGGAATCGCAACATATTTGAGCGGTCAATATGACGCTTCCACTCTCAACTTCGATTTCGAGATTGAAGACGTGCTTGATAATAATAAAAATATCTACTACTCCTACTATATTCTCACCAAATATCTTGTTGAAAATTACAAAAAGGACTATGTTTTGGAAGTTTTCAAAAGCAGCGACGCTTCCAAGAAACTGCTTGAAGATGAACTGTTCAAAAACGCAAAACGAAACTTTAATTGCAAAAATCTGTAAAATATTATAGATAAAATACAAATAAACTTTTAATTTTGATTTTTAGCACTGTTATAGCAGTGCTATTTTCATTTGCATTTCACATTGGCCTTACGCTTGTTTATTTCAAAAATGCAACAGCAAACAGCTTCAAAACCGCAATTTTTGCAGATTTCGTCTCGAAATTAGCCATCACCCACCCCCTGCGTCTACAAAAAACGCAAAATCACCAGCAAAGAACCGATAAACCATATCAAAATACGGATTTGTGCCAAACTTTTATCTTTATCTCCAACCCCAGCCAAGCAAAGCGATTAACAAAATTGAACAAAACTCGACATTAAAGAAATATATAAATTTATTGCAATATTTTTTAGCAAGTGATATAATGCACTTATGGACGAGCCAAACGAAGAACAACAAGAAAGTAAAAGCGAAATCATCGAAGAAAATATCGATGAGCTAAACGAAGACGGCAAACAAGTTATTGAGATACAAAGCAAGCCTTCAATCTTCACCTATTTCCTCGCGGGAATGGTGATTTTTGGCGTTGCGTTTATCTCGTGCGTTTTTGTTTTTCAAGTTGTGTTCATCCAAATCGGCGTTGTTGGAATAAGTATGCAGCCAACAATCAACCTTAATGTCACCGGCGCCGACAACAACAGAAACAACGACACGGTGTTCTGTATTCGAACGCACGATGTTAGTTATAAGGACATTGTCGTTATAGACAGCAGCGCCATTGGCGACAAGATTATCAAGCGCGTTATTGCAACGGCGGGCCAGACCATAACCTTCAAGCGTACTGGATTTGAGTATGAAGGAATCAGCCCATCGAAGATGACCTATCAAGTGCTCATCAACGACGAAGTGCTCGTTGAGGACTACATCAAAGACGAAACGGCAACCTTGCAACTTGGCATTTCAATGGGCGCGCCTTTCGAGGAATATAACAATCTTATTCACGACCTGAGAACAGTTGGCAAGCATTCGGTGACCGTGCCTGAGAACGAAATCTTTGTTATGGGCGACAATCGCAACCACTCGACCGATTCAAGATATTTTGGAACAGTTAGCGTAAACGATATTGTTGGAAAAGTTGTTTTGCAAGTGAAGAGCGGGCAAACGCTTTTCGGCGCAATATTTTCAAAAATATTTTAAGGAGAAATAAATGGGCGTTATTATCACAACAGATAGTTCAAGCGACCTGAGTGAAGAACAAATAAAATCGAACGGCATCCGCGTTCTCCCGCTCTATGTGAATCTCAACGGCGACGAATACAAAGACGGCATTAACATCACACCAGAAAAGATTTTCGCGTTTGTTAAGGGAAACAAGAAGTTGCCAAAAACATCTGCAATCCCTGAGGATGACTATGAAAAATTCTTCGCCGAGATCCTTAATGAAGACGAAAACAACACCATCGTTCACATTGGGCTTTCAAGCGGGCTCAGCACATCATATAACAACTCGGTCAAAGCCGCAGAAAAGTTCGGCGGCAAAGTCAAGGTTGTTGACGGCAAGAACCTCTCGTCGGGAACAGGACTTCTCGTGCTGTTTGCAGCAAGGCTGAGAGACAAAGGCCTAACCCACGAGGAGATCGCGAAAAGAGTTGAGCCAAGAGTGAAAAGCGTTCAAGCCTCTTTCATCATCCAAGAGGTTGAATATCTCTATCGCGGCGGGCGCTGCTCTGCCCTCGCCCTGCTTGGCGCAAACATTTTGAGAATCAAACCGCGTATTCAAGTTATTGATGGTGTTATGCAGATGGTTGGAAAACCTCGCGGCAAAATGGAAGTGGTTTTGAAAAAGTATGTTGACAGCGTGCTCGAAGAATACAATAATCCCGACAAGACCATTTGCTTTGTTACCCACTCATGCATCGAAAAAGAAATTGCAAATGATATTGTTGAGTATGTGAAGTCAAAGAACATCTTCGACAGCGTTGTTGAAACAATCGCGTCGGCAACAATCACCAGCCACTGCGGAAAAGGTACACTTGGCATACTTTATATTAACGACGGAGGAGACCCTAATGAAAAAAATAACTAAACTAATTTTGGCGCTCGTGTTTGTGATTTGCCTGCCTGTTTTGTGCCTGGCTGGCTGCAATAAAAAAAGCACCGCAATCAATATGCTAAGATATTTTGAAACGAGCGTTTCATACCAACTCTACTCAAACGAGACAGGCACAACAAACATTTCAACCTTCCTTGACTCAAAGGCAGACGCTCCAAACAAGTACACTCGCATCACCTTCACGGCGCTCCGCGAATGGATTTATAAGATGACGCTCGAAAAAATCACATTTGATATCTACTCAAATATCGACCTCGACGACTTTGAGCTCACAATGGAAATCACCAACCTCAAAAAAGGCGACACGCAATCATCCAGCTCAACCTTCACCAAGACAATTCCAATCCATCTTGTGAAAGGTAAAGCTGTTCCTGTTAGAGTTGACATCAACGACTATGTTGAATCCTACACAGCCACCACCACCATCAAACTTTTGGTGAAAGACCGCACCTGCTTTGAATCAGACACAACGGGCGACGGAATCACCCCAACCGGCCTGATGTTCGACATCATCAACTTCCAACTCTACGGCGTGCATCCGTGAGGTTGCGAGCCGCCTACGGCTCGCTCCAAACCAACCGCTCTAAAATAATTCCCAATCTGCTGATTTTCGTCAAAACAAAAGCTCTTTTTTCGCAAAACCCTATCGGCTTTTGCATTATCTTTCACTTTGTTTTCCTCTCCCTCGTCGAAGAATGGTCT
>CANQQH010000064.1 GCA_947625955.1 uncultured Clostridia bacterium
CATAAGCGCGGTGCTGACCGATACCTTTCGCCCCAAAAGATAAAGCTTTTTGTTGAACTGAACATAGGTGTCAGTGCTGCCTTCATAGCTACTTAGGATGTCAAGAATGGTGTTTTTAATGTTCTCGTCCATGATGTTGAACTGCATATAGAGATTATGCTTTTTTTCTTCCTGCTTGCTTTCATTGAAAACAATCTTTTTCTTTTCTTCTTCCTCTTGCTTCTCGCCGTTTGTTTCTTCAACGAAAGTCATTTTGTCAAGCACGATGATAGGTCTCTCGCCTGGGCGCAAAGAAAGGCGTCCGTTAATTGTCACAACCGCGTCAATCGCCAGCCTATCTTTGAACTGCTCATAGAACTTGTTAAACATCATCACTTCATAGGAGCCATAGAGGTCTTCGATTTTGAGAATTGCCATTGGCTTGTTGCCGTTTTTCGTGAACATTTTCTTTATCTCTGCAATAACGCCGCCAGTGAAAACTGACATATTGTCGCTGAGTTCGTTTCGCATGGCAAGAAGTTCTTCATTGTTCTCGTCTTCGTCGCCCATTCCCTCGTCATTTTCGGTGTTGAAGTCTTGAATCATGCTCGCATTAAAGGTGAAGGAGCGAATGAGTTCTTTATATGGTTCAAGAGGATGTCCGCTCATATAGATGCCAACGGCTTCCTTCTCTTTTTTGAGCTTGTATTTATTGTCGTATTCCTTGATTGAAGGGTATTCGATTTTGATGCTTTCTTCCTTGCTCAGCATATCTCCAAACATTGAAAATTGACCTGTTGCACGGCTGCGTTTATCTTTGATTGCGCAGTTGAGCGCAAGTTCATAAACGCTCGCAAGTTGGCTTCTTGTTTTACCAAAGCAGTCGAACGCGCCTGAATAGATCATACCTTCAATAACGCGCTTGTTAATCATCAAATCAACAGTTCTTGAAAGGAAGTCGCCAAGGTCTTTGAACTCGCCATGCTCTTCCCTTTCCTTGATGATTGCATCGCAAACTGCGCCGCCAATTCCACGAATGGCTGAAAGTCCAAAACGAATCTTGCCGTCTTTCACCTTGAAATAGGTGTCGCTCTTATTGATGTCGGCTGGCAGGATTTCAATGCCTTCGCTCTTTGCATAGGTGAGATAGTGCGAAACTTCATCACTCTTTGTGATTCGGTTATTCAAAATGCTCGTTAAAAATTCAGCCTCATAGTAGCACTTCAAATACGCGGTTCTATACGTCACAACGCTATACGCCGCCGCGTGCGATTTGTTGAATGCATAGGAAGCGAATTGCTCCATTTGCGCCCAAATGCTCTTGCCGATTTCCTCAGGCACGCCTCTCTTCACGCAGCCGTCAATGGCAGTTTGGTCTTTTTCGCCATTTTCGCCCTTTTTGAATGGCCTGCCATAGAGGAAGACAGGCTCTTCTTTTGCCATGGCAACCTTGTCTTTCTTGCTCATGAAACGCCTTACCATGTCGGCTTGACCCAAGGTGTAGCCCGCAAGTTTTTGCACGATTTTCATAACCTGCTCTTGATACACAATGCAGCCATAGGTAACGTCCAAGATATCTCTCAAAAGTTCGTGGTCATAGGTTGTGTCTTCTGGGTGGTGCTTGTTGTGAACGAACTTTGGAATATATTGCATAGGGCCCGGACGGAACAAACTTATCGCCGCGATAATATCTTCAAGGCAAGTTGGTTGAAGTTCTTTCAAGAACTTCTGGAAGCCGCCACTTTCAAGCTGGAATATACCTGTTGTGTTGCCCGTTGAAATATATTGATAGACCTTTGGGTCGTCGTAGCCAAGTTTGTTGAAGTCGATATCAATGCCGTGGTTTTCCTTGATATAGGCGCAAGCACGCATAATATCGTTGAGGTTGCAAAGCCCCAAGAAGTCCATTTTGAGAAGCCCCAGTTCCTCAACTTCCTTCATGTTGTATTGGGTTGTTATATCTTCCCCATTTCTTGAAAGAGGAATAACATTTTGCAGCGGCTCGCGACCGATGATAACGCCGCAAGCGTGAGTTGAGCACTGCCTTGGCGCGTCTTCAACCTTCCACGCAATGTCGATAACCTTTTTTATCTCAGGATTAGTGTTATAAATCTCAATCAGTTCTGGAATGCCATACTCAGTTCCGTAGTCTTTGTCCCCTTCTTTTGGATGATAGAGCCCAAAGCACTTGCGGATGATGTCAGGGCGTTTATAAACGTCGCCCATGAGCTTTGTGACCTTGTCGGTCTCGTTATATGGAACTTTGAGTGCCCTTCCAATATCCTTGATGGCGTTCTTTGCAGCCATTGTTCCAAATGTTACAATCTTAACAACGCAAGGGTCACCATAGCGCTGTCGAACATAGTCGATAACTTCTGGGCGTCGGTCATCCGAGAAGTCAACGTCGAAGTCAGGCGCGGTAACGCGTTCGGTGTGCAAGAATCTTTCAAAGAGCAGGTCATATTTGAGTGGGTCAACGTCTGTTATTCCAATCGCATAGGCAATGATCGAACCAACGCCCGAGCCTCTTCCCGGACCAACAGGGATTCCCATGTTTTTCGCAGCATTGATATAGTCCCAAACAATCAGGTAGTATTCAATATAGCCCTGCTTTGAGATGACGCCATATTCATGCTCAACCCTCTCGCGGATTGCCTCAGTCACAGTGCCATAGCGTCTCACAAGCCCCTCTTCAATGAGTCTGCGGAAAAACGCAGCTGGCTCTTCGCCAGTGTCTGGTTTATAGCGCGGATACATATAGACACCGAAAGTGAATTTGAAATTACATTTTTCTGCAATTTCAAGCGTGGTGTCGAGCGCCTCAAAATCGTTTGGAAAAGCCTGTTCCATCTCCTCGCGCGATTTGAAGTAGAGCTGGTCGCCAGGGAGCCTGAGCCTGTCAGGGTCGTCGATTGTTTTCTTCATTTGAACGCACATCAAAACGTCCTGAGTTTCGGCGTCCTCTTTATAGATATAGTGAACATCGTTGGTTGCAACGAGTTTGATGTCATATTTTTTTGCAAACTCTTTGAGCTTCGCATTAACAATTGCATCTTCTTCCAAAAAGTGGTTTTGGATTTCAAGATAGAAGTCGTCTTTGAAATGGTCTTTGAACCAAACAACCATTTTTTCCGCCTCGTCATACATCCCTCTCAAAATGTATTGCGGAATTGTTCCTGCAAGGCACGCGGAAAGGCAGATGACCCCTTCTGTATGCTCCGCCAAAGTCTTGTAGTCAATCCTTGGCTTATAGTAGTAGCCATCGCGAAAAGCAATGGTGTTCAACATTGCAATATTCTTGTATCCCGTTTCGTCTTTTGCAAGCAAAATCAGGTGTTCAAGCTTGGTTTTTCCCTGCTTCACATAAAGGTCGTCGGCAACATAGAACTCGCAGCCGATGATTGGCTTTATGCCCTCTTTTTTGCACGACTTCGCAAAGTGAACCGCACCATACATATTGCCATGGTCGGTGATTGCAATCGCAGGCATACCCATTTTCGCAGCAACTTTAATGAGTTTGTCCATTCTTGCGGCGCCATCAAGCAAGCTATATTCGGTGTGAACATGAAGATGAACGAAATTACTCATCTAAACCTCCTTTGAAATTGCAATGATTTTTTTGAATCTTTGGCTGAGCGCCCCCTTGCTTATCTTTGTTTCAAGCATTTCCAGAATGTCGCTAAGAGTTCCCTCAGGGTTATCTAGCCTCGCAAGCGCCACCTCTTTGAGATTCTGCGGAAGCGCATCAATACCAATATTTTGACTTATTTTTTCAATCGCGTCAAGTTGTTCTTTTGCCGAAGCCAAACTTTTGTCTATATTGGCTGAAATGCAATTTGCTTGCCTGTTAACAAGATTGCGCATCTCCCTGCCCGCCCTCTCGTTTTCAAGCACAAGCACGCTTTTGAACGCGCCCATAAGCCCCAAAACGCTTGAAATATTGTCGGCTTCTTTGAGATACACAACAAACTCGTCGTTCCTTTGCACCTGTCCAGAGATGATGTCGAACTCAGCCAAAATCTCGCCAATATAGTCTGCCTGCTCCTTTGCGTTGACGCACCACTGCAAGTGGTAGCCATTGCTTCGCATATTGTTGCTGAAATTCGAAAGGTTGATATGCTCAGGAATTGACACACTGCCAGCGCCCAAAAACATACCTTTCAAAAAGTCCTTTTTCGCTTCGCTTTCAATCGTGATATGCTTCTGCCCTATTCGACTAATTATGAAGCTGCTATCTTTTTTGAATGAAATGATGCCAAGGTCTGAAAGTATCTGCCTGCCGTTTTCGGGGTCGATGCTCATTTCAATTCGTGTTTTTTGCTTGAAGCCGATATTCTCCTCGCGAATCTCGGTTTTTGCACTTGGATATGAAGAGAGAATAAGCTTTTTATAAAACTCAATGGCGAACATATTCTCGCTCGCAACAATGAAAGAAACGCCCTTTGACCCAATAACCAAACTTCCGCATGAAAGCACAACGCCAAGAAGCAGCGCAGGGCTTGAAATATTCTTTTCTTCGCTTGAAACGATTTCGGATTTTACTTCCTGTGAAAAACTCATAATTTTCCTCTGAGATAGTTATATCAAAAATAAATCAAAAAAACAACAAAATTCTTCACAAACAAAAAAGACTACAAAAAGTAGCCTTTATTTATAAACCCTGTCAACATTCACGATCCTTTCAAGCGGAATGTTATATTTCATAACAAAGTCAAGTGCCCTGTCAAGCTTTGCAATGTTTTGCTTCTTGTGCGCGTCAGACGAGAGAATAAACGAGCAGCCGCTGCGAACAAGGTCGTTTGCTTCCTTTTCGCTGAAATTGATATGCTTATTATTAAGCTCAATGAGCGTTCCTTTTTTCTTCGCCTCCAAAGCAACTTTATAAACATCAACGCGGATGTATTCATTCAGGTGCGTGATGATATCCACCTTATATTTATTCAAGCAATTTATGTAGGCAAGTGTGTTGATCTCTCTTTGTTTTTTGCCGCAAAACATACACCTGAAAATGTTCACAAAATCCGTCCTTGTTCCCTTGTGGTAGCCAACTAGCAATAGGTCTAGTTTCTTGATTTGCTCCTCGTCAAGGTCGATTGAGCCGTCTTTTCCAATAAGGTTTGCCTCAACGCCCAAGAAAATGTTCATACTATTTTTTTGTTTAAGCTCGTCAACTTCTTTGCGCGCTTTGTCAATGTTTTCAGGCTTGATTCCAAAAAATATATGCTTTGGACCATGGTCAGTAACAGCATAGGAAACTAGCCCAAGGTCTTTGGCATAGGAAACCATCTCCTCAATGGTGTTTTTTCCGTGGTTGTTTTTGCTATACTTCGAATGGGTGTGGTAGTCACCTGTTATTTCCATAATCTTCTCCAACGTATTCTATTTCTTGTTCGAGCTTGATGCCATAGCACTTTTCTATTCTTGCTTGAATCTTTTCAATAAGTTCAACAACATCACTAGACGACGCCCCGCCATCATTGAGAATAAAATTGCCATGTTTTTCGCTCACAACTGCCCCGCCAACTCTTTCGCCTTTGAGCCCAGCCTCGTCAATAAGTTTGCCAGCTGGAACATTAAGAGAGGTGAATTTGAAAACGCAGCCCGCGCTATGCCCCAAAGGATGCTTTTCTTTCCGCTCGTTCACGCGCTCTTTTATAATTGAGTAGATAACGCTGGGCGCAAGATGTTTGAGCGATAGTTCAACTGAAAGCACAATGATTTTTGAGTTTTTCAACTTCGTTGAGCGATATTCAAACCCAATTTCAGTTTTGCTAAGAGTGCGTTTTTTGCCCTCAAACAAGACCTCAACGCTCTCAACAACTTCCCGCATATCGTGATGAAACGCGCCAGCATTCATAATCGCCATTCCGCCAACTGTGGCAGGGATTCCAAAGAGATTTTCAAGCCCCGAAAGTCCCCTCTCCGCGCACCAGAGCACAACCTCGTTGATGTTCGCCCCAGCCGACACTTTGAGTGTTGTTCCATGAAGCAAAAAATCTGCTTTCATCTTTCTTGTTGAAATAACAACAAGGTCCTGTTTTTGCGACGAAAATAGCAGGTTGCTGGCGTTGCCGATAACTTTATAGTGAGCCCCAAGTTTTTCGCAAACTCTAACGCATTTCACCAGCTCATTTTTGTTTCTTGGTTCAACATACGCCGCCACCTCACCGCCGATATTAAAAGTTGTATGTTTTGCCATGCTTTCGCCCAAAAACAAAATTGATTTTGGCAAATATTCGCTCAATTTTTCACACATATATAATACCCCATTTCAACTCAAAACACAATCATATTTTGATAATTTTCAAAACACACATTCAACGCATGTCGTTTCATCAAACGCGTTTTCAAACTCGCAAAGCAGCCCCTCGCTATAAAGTTTCAAATTTGTTGGGCTCAAAAGCCCGATCTCGCCAAGTTTCTGCTGCGACTCATTTGAGAGCAAAAATTCAACGAAACTTTTGCAAGTGTTCATCATCTTCTTCTCCTCAGTCAAGACCGCCGCGTAGCAAACGAGATCGGTGTATTTCGAGAGCGTGCAAAGCAAAATATCCTCTTCTTTCCCTG
>CANQQH010000065.1 GCA_947625955.1 uncultured Clostridia bacterium
ATAACTTTGTTACTGCAAAAAATTCTTGACAGGGATTTATTTTAATAAACCCCGTGCCAAGAATTTTTTTTGTGCCTTGTTCTAAGCGCAAATTTTGCCCTCTAATAACCATCAGCCTGATTTTTGATAAGTAATTTTTTTGTTTCTTTCTTCTTTCATCGAATTTCGCCTTCTAGTGAATAACGGGGGTGGGGTAGCGAGACGGGGTCCCCGAAAAACGAGAGAAAGAGGGGTCCCCGAAAAACGAAAGTTTTTTGGGGAGAGGAGGAGAATGGCCAATCGTTGCCGGCAAGATGCGAAACATCTTGTCGGCCTATAAGACCATTCTTCGACGAGGGAGAGGAGAACAAAGAGCGATAGATAATGCAAAAGCCGATAGGGTTTTGCGAAAGAAGAGCTTTTGTTTCGACGATGTGCCTCGTTCTAAGCGCAAATTTCAGCCTCTAAGTTTAGTTGCGCTCCATCTATGGAGCGCTCCCGCCTCCACGCATCTTGGGCTTCTTTTAGGATAAAAGGCTCTTAGCAGAACTTTGCCACAGCAGTAGTGTAGGCAAAAACCTGTTAAGAACCTTTTATCTCTAAAATAATTCCCAATCTGCTACTTTATGCAAGCAAACAATTGCAACAGAGTAATCGTCAACTTAAAAAAACAATTGAAACGGGGTAATCAATATATAAGGTTACTCTGTTGCATTCGTTTTTAAATCTTGAATGCGGAGAAGGCGTTTGTAGCCGGCGTGGAGCTTGGGAGTGTTGTATCGCAGGATGAAAATCGGTGGGAGATTAAAAAGCATGTTTAAAATTGCAATTGGCAGAGATATTTGCAAAATACATTTGAATGGCAAATATACTAGCAGAAGTAAAAAGCCCGCAAAACAGCCGAGTATGTGCGTTAAAACTCCCTTGTTTGTTTCAATTATGAACCTTTTTATATAGTTAATGTCTGAACTTGATTGCAGTTTCTTTTTTGAAAAGCCACCAAGTCCGCCAAGTTCCCAAACAACATCTTTCCATTTGCGAATTTTGAGATTTTCATAAAATTGCCTTTCACGCTCAGACACTTTATAAAATTTATTGTCTATTTTAAACCATTTTTTTGGCAGAAAATGTACAATTGCCGCAAACAACCCGTCAATCGCAAATTCGCAAGCAACTGCTCCCAAAATCAAAAGTATGGTGATGGTTGGCGTTAGTGATAATAGACTGAATGCTGTTATAACAACCCATAGCATAACAACAGAAATTGTTATACTTGATAAATAAAGTAGCATATTTTTTCCTTTTTTATAATTTATTTTTCATCGCAAGTATACTTGAGTGGAATTTTATAAAATTTTTCATAGACCTCAACCCAAAGCTTATAGTTTGTTTCTTTCATGCGAGTTATATTCTCTTGTTTGGAGAGGTTAGGGTCTGAATAGATTGGTGGCAAAATGAATGCGGTGTAGGCTTGAATTGGAAAACCATCATTGCCGATTTTTTCCGTGTCTTCCATTGTGATAAAGAGCGGAATGATTGGAACGTTGTTTGTGACTGCGAAGTTGAACGCGCCATTTTTTAATGGCTTTGGCTTCCTATAGTTCCACCAAAGGCTCTGCTCTGGATAGACGAGCACTTTTTCATGTCTTTCTTGCAAAAGCACCTTGAGAGCATCAAGGAATTTACGCATTGTTTGGTGGTTGCTTGAAAGGGGAAGAGTGTCGCCATGCTTCATGAAGAGTTCGAAACCCTTTGGAGGATTTGTGTAGTTCCCTTCGCGAATAACTTTGAACAATCTGTCTTTTTTCAAACAAGGTCTAACCGCTTTCAGAGCAATATAGTTATCAAAAGGGTGGAAGTGATTGCAAGTGACAATCGCGCCATCATTCACGCCAAGTAGGTTTTCAGTTCCTATTATATCTTTAATGATGAGGTTTCCAGCAGCCTCTTGCCCTTCAAAAAATTCGCGACCCTTTTTAAGTGTTAGAGCTGTTAAAATTTTGTTTATTAATTTTTTTTGCAAGTAGTCAATTTTGTTTGGAAGTAGGGGAAGAGTTTCAGGGTCATCTTCGGCGTCTTGGTCGAAGATGCCTTGTTTTTCAAATTCTTCAATTTTCTTGAAAACATTAAGTCTATACTCTGATTGTTCCATCGTTTTTCTCCTTAGATTGTTATTTTTCCAAGATTTACAAGATTAATAAAGGTGTCATCAATGAGCGAAAGGCTATATGCAAGTTTCTTGAGATTGTCGCCACCAAGTTGATCGATTTGGCGGTGCTTTTCTGTGAACGCTTTTTTACTTTTGTGAACATAGTCCATCATGCCGGCTTCCTTGGCATATTTATAGAAAATATCTTCGTATGGTATTCCATCATAGTGCCAAGGCTTAAGCGTTAGATTGTAGTGAATTAATTTGAGGTTGGTTGGTTCAATATCGCTTGGGAATGGCATTTTGTCCCAAACAGATGGGAGTTTTTTGACCTTTCCTTTGCAAATAACATTGAGATAATCTTGGTCTTGAGCGGTTGTAAACTTGATTTGGCTGATGAGATTTAGGAATTTTTCTTCAAAATTAATTTTTCTCAGTTCTGCGAGATTTAGGCTGAGAATGCCGGCATTGAAATAGTCTTCGTGCTTGATCCCCAGATATTTTTCAACGTATGCAATGAATTCATCAATAGATGTCACCGCTTCATCTGTAACCGCGCCAACCAAGTTGTCATTGAGGTCAAAATTATAAAGTTCTGCAATATCGCCTTGAACAATTATGTCCGCATCAAGATAGAGCGCCTTATCAAATTGCGGAAACATATTTGGAATAAAGAGCCTATAGTATGTGCTTTTTGAATAATAATCTCTTGTGAAAAGTTCGTTTGAAATATCTTTTATTCTTTCTGCCATGTCAACAAAATTTATTTTGAAGTTTTTATTTTGGAATTTCAAAATGTTCTTTTTGTGGTAATCAGAAAGGCCAGTGTTTAAAATGTAAATGTCATAGACGTTTTTCTTGCTCGAATTTTTGGCAATTGAAAACAAAGCGATTTGCAGAAGTTCAGAGTAGTTGTCATCAATTGAAAAGAAAATTGGAATATTCATATATTTCTCCTTTGTGTGATTATTGCATTAAATGCGATTTTATTCTATCAATCCATAACGCAAAAACCAAGGGAATATAAAATTTTCATTTCCAACTTATTTTGGAGGGTGGGAATTTGTATTATTTAAATTCCCAGAAAATGGGAATTGTGGTTTTTTATGGTAAAAAATGTTGTTTTTTATCAATTTTTTTGATATTATAGAATAGTTGAGAGGAAAATATGAAAGATATAAAACAAATCATAGCGGATAATTTGATTGAGCTCAGAAAACAGCACAACCTGACGCAAAATGATCTGGCAAAGAAACTTCAATATTCAGACAACACTATTTCAAGATGGGAACACGCTGAAATCACTCCAAGTATTGAGATACTTCAAAAGATTGGCGAGGTGTTTGACGTTCCGCTAGAGAACCTTTTGAAAGAAAATATGGCGGAAAGAGTTGATGAAACGAACAAGAAAACTTTCGTTAATAAAATTGCAAGTATGCTCTTCAGTTTGTCGGCGGTTTGGCTGATTGCAATAATTTTATTTGTTTATGCTCAAACATTTTTGAAAGTTATTTATTGGATGGCGTTTGTTTGGGCAATACCCGTTTCGTGTTTGGTTTTGCTGATATACCAAAGAAATTGGGGGAATAAGGTTTTTGGCTTTGTTGTTGGAAGTGTTTTGATTTGGTCATTTATTTCAAGTATTTATCTTCAATTTCTAGAATATAATGTTTATCTTATTTTCCTTGTTGGTGTACCAATTCAAGCGGCGTTGTCGGTGCTAACATTTGTGAAAAAGAAAGAAAAGGGAAGCATAGATGAAAAATGAAAAAGCACTCCATTTGGGAGTGCTTTTTATATTGTTCATATTTTACCTAGTTATTTTTCTTTTTGACTTCTTCGCGGTCATGCTCCAAAACGCATGGGCAGTCCCCAGCGCAATACTTAGACTTGTCATAGGCAATTCCATGCTTGTCATAGTAGTCTTTGATTGCGGCTTTAACTGCTTCTTCAGCGAGCACTGAGCAATGTATTTTGTGGGTAGGGAGGCCACCAAGAGCTTCAACAACTGCTTGGTTGGTGAGTTCAAGAGCTTTGTCGATAGGTTGACCTTTTATCATTTCGGTTGCAATCGAGCTTGTTGCGATGGCACTACCACAGCCAAAAGTCATGAATTTTACGTCTGTGATAATATTGTCTTTCACTTTGATATACATTCTCATGATGTCGCCACACTTGGCGTTTCCAACTTCACCAATACCATCAGCATCGTCCATTTGACCAACATTGCGAGGATTACGGAAGTGGTCCATTACTTTTTCACTATATAACATGTTTTCTTTCTCCTTTTTCAAGTTCGTCCCAAACGGGGCTCATTTTTCTTAGGGTTTCAACAACTTTTGGAACGGCCTTGATAACCGCGTCGATTTCCTTTTCGGTTGTATATTTGCTTGTTGTGAGGCGCAAACTCCCGTGCGCAACCTCGTGAGGGAGACCGATTGCGAGCAGAACGTGGCTTGGGTCGAGCGAACCGCTCGTGCAGGCAGAGCCGCTAGACGCACAGATGCCTTTGTCGTTGAGGAGAAGGAGTAGGCTTTCGCCCTCAATGCCCTCAAAGCTCATGTTGAAGTTGTTTGCGAGGCGATGCTTTCTGCTGCCGTTTATTTTTGAGTGTGGAATCTTGCCAAGGTTTTCAAACAGCCTGTCGGTCAGTTGCTTTTGATACGCGTTGTTTTTCTCCATTTCCTCAGTTGCAATCCTGAGCGCTTCTGCCATGCCAACAATTCCCGCAACGTTTTCAGTTCCCGGGCGGCGATTTCTTTCTTGCGCACCACCAAACATAAAGTTGAAAACTGGCGTGCCCTTTCTCACAAATAGTGCTCCAACACCTTTTGGACCATGGAACTTGTGGGCAGACATGCTCAGCATATCGATGTTCATTGCCTTTGTGTCAATTTTCTCATGACCAACGGCTTGAACGGCGTCGGTGTGGAAGAGTATGCCTTTTTCGTGGCAGAGCTTTCCAATTTTGCTGATTGGCATTATCGTGCCAATTTCGTTGTTGGCAAACATAATTGAAACGAGACAGGTCTTATCTGTTATGGCGTTTTCAAGGTCGGTGAGACTGATGAGCCCATCTTTGTCGACTGGGAGATAGGTGACGCTGAACCCTTGCTTTTCTGCGTTTTGCATGGTGTGAAGCACGGCGTGGTGCTCAACCGACGAAGTTATGATGTGGTTTTTCCCTTTCAAACGCGCAAACTCCATCGCAGATTTTATTGCCCAGTTGTCGCTTTCAGTTCCGCCAGAGGTGAAGAAAATCTCGTCAGCGGTTGCATTAATACATTTTGCAATAACCTCGCGCGCCTTTTCAAGATGCTCCTTTGCAATTTGCCCGGCGGTGTGCAGGCTGCTTGCGTTGCCATAGATATTTGAAAAGAACGGCATCATTGCCTTTTGGGCTTCGGCTGAAACTTTGGTTGTTCCGGCATTATCAAGATAAATCATAAACCCTCCAAAAATATCATACTAATTTAGTATGATTTTAGTATAGGAGCAAAAAATCCGTTTGTCAATGCTATTTTAGTATTTGACTAGAAATTATTTTTATAACTCTTATCAATCAAGTTTTGGAGCGTGAGGTTGCTGAGATAGTTGAAGATGAGGGAGTTGAGAGTTTCCCAGCATCCAATGGCCTCGCAACTGTTTTTCTTTGGGCATGACGAAGACGAAACAAGGCAAGGGGCGAGCTTTGGCATATCGCCAGTGGCGGAGAGGATTTCGGCGATTGAGCACTGGTCAGGCTTTTTCGAGAGAATATAGCCTCCATTTGCGCCGCGCAAAGAAACAACGAGCTTCGCCTTCACAAGGCATGAAATTATCTGTTCAAGATACTTCACCGAGATATTTTGCCTTGCCGCAATTTCACTAACCGAGCTGAAATTATCCCCATTTTTTGCGATATCGACCATTGTTTCAACGGCATATCGCCCCTTTGCAGATATCTTCATTTTTCACCCCTTTCCTTCATTTTAATTTTTGCTTTGTATAATAATCATCAAAATAACGCATTTTATACAATTAACATTTCAATTC
>CANQQH010000066.1 GCA_947625955.1 uncultured Clostridia bacterium
CTACTATAAGTTTGTTGATGAACTCGTGAAGGCAAAGAGAGTGGAGCTTCACGATTTTGAAAAAGATGAAATCTTTGAGGGCTGTATGCCGGTTGAAGTGATGGCAATGCGAGGAAAAGACACTCTTCGCTTCGGGCCGCTCAGGCCTGTTGGGCTGCTAGACAACGACGGCAAGCGACCTTTCGCCGTTTTGCAGCTCAGGCGAGAAAATGCTGAGGGAGATATTTATAACCTTGTTGGCTTTCAAACCAACCTGACTTTCCCTGAGCAAAAGCGAGTTTTCTCTATGGTGCCGGCACTAAACAATGCTGAGTTTGTTAAATTCGGCGTTATGCACAGAAACACGTTCATCAATTCGCCAAAACATTTGAATAGTGACTTTTCAATGAAGAAGTATCCGCTTGTGTTTTTTGCAGGTCAAATAACAGGCGTTGAAGGGTATATGGAAAGCACGATGAGTGGGCTTGTTGCGGGCATAAATATGGCAAATAAACTGATGGAAAAACAAAAAATTCATTTCAATAATTTGACTATTACGGGTGCTTTGTGTAATTATATTTGTACGGAAAACAAAAATTTTCAGCCAATGAACGCCAATTTTGGGATTCTGCCTCCGCTGAGCGAGAAGATGAAAAGCAAAAACGACAGGAAAGAGGCATATGCAAAGCGTGCGATATTGGAAATGAAAAACTTGATGGAGGGACTAAGCAATGATGAAAATTAGAGGCACAACAATTATTGGTGTTGAAAAGGACGGAAAGAGAGTCATCGCCGGCGACGGACAGGTCACGGCGGGTGAGTCTGTTGTTATGAAAGGTTCGGCGCGCAAGGTGAGAAGAATATATAACGACAAGGTTGTTGTTGGTTTTGCTGGCTCAACTGCCGACGCGTTCACCCTTTCGGAAAAATTCGAAAAGATGCTTCAAAAATATTCTGGAAACTTGACGCGTGCTGCCGTTGAACTTGCGCAGCTTTGGAGAAGTGATAAGGGGCTGAGGCAACTTGAAGCAATGATGATTGTTGCCGACAAAGACGCCATGCTCATCATCACCGGCGTTGGCGACGTTATTGAACCAGACGACGGCATCTGCGCTATTGGAAGTGGGGGCAACTTCGCTCTTAGCGCTGCAAAGGCTTTGAAGCGTCACACCAAACTTTCAGCAAGAGAAATCTGCGAAGAATCAATGAAGATAGCAAGTGAGATTTGTATTTTCACAAACTCCAACTTTGTTATAGAGGAGGTCTAGGATGGAACTTAGTCCAAAACAAATTGTCAGCGAACTTGACAGATTCATAATCGGGCAAGACGAAGCCAAGAAAGCTGTTGCAATCGCACTTAGAAACAGGTATAGGCGCAGCAAACTTCCAAAAGAGATGCGCGATGAAATAACTCCAAAAAATATCATCATGAAGGGTCCAACCGGTGTTGGTAAAACTGAGATTGCAAGGCGTCTTGCAAAATTGGTGAAAGCTCCATTTGTGAAAGTTGAGGCAACAAAATACACAGAGGTTGGCTATGTTGGGCGCGATGTTGAGAGCATGGTGAGAGATCTTGTGGAAGCCGCAATTCTTCTTGTGAAGAGCGAGCGTATGGCAGAGGTGCGAGACAAGGCGGAAGAGAATGCCATCAATCGTTTGGTGAATGTGCTTTTCAACGCAAAGAAAGATTTGTATGCTGGAAAAAGTGACGAAGAAGTGAAAGAGATCTTGAAAAAAGAGCTCAAAGGTGATAGATTTGATAATGAGCCTGTTGAGGTTGAGATTTTGGAAGAACCAAAACAAATGCCTCTCATGCCAGGAATGGAAATCAATCTCGGCGATATGTTTGGTCCAATGATGCCAAAACGCCGTAAGAGAAAGACCATGCAAGTTGCCGACGCAAAGCGTATCTTTTTGAGCGAAGAAAGCGACAGGCTTATCGACATGGATAACGTCAACACAGAAGCTTTGATGAGAGCAGAGCAAAATGGTATCATCTTTATTGACGAAATAGACAAAATCACCTCAAAGTCGAACGGCGGTTCGTCGCCAGACGTTTCAAGAGAGGGCGTGCAAAGAGATATTTTGCCAATCGTTGAAGGCTCAACAGTTTCAACCAAGTATGGCCCGGTTAAAACTGACTATATGCTCTTCATCGCTGCCGGGGCTTTCCATATGTCTCGCGTGGAGGACCTCATTCCTGAACTTCAAGGCCGCTTCCCAGTTACCGTTGAACTCAGCAGCCTTGGTTATGAAGATTTTGTTAAGATTTTGACAAAGACCGAGAACTCGCTCATTGTGCAATATCAAGCGCTTTTGAAAGTTGACAACATCAACCTTGAATTTCAAAAGGATGCAATTGAGGAGATTGCGCGCGTTGCCGTGCTTGAAAATGAAAACAGCGAAAATATCGGCGCGAGACGACTTCATACAATCATTGAAAAGTTGCTTGAAGACATTTCATTCAACGCAACGGGCGACCATCCGCTCATCAATGTTAAGATAGACAAGCAATATGTTCATGAACATCTTGAACACATTTTGAAAGAGTACGATTTGAAGAAATTTATTTTGTAGGTGTTAACATGATAATAAAACCAAAGGGAACAAAAGACGTTTTGCCAAGCGAAGTTTATAAATGGCAGAAAGTTGAAGAAGTTGCAAGAGAGTGTTTCAGGCTCAGGGGTTTTGAGGAAATCAAGACCCCAACTTTCGAAAGCACGGAACTTTTTGTGAGAGGGGTTGGCGAGGGCTCAGACATCGTCAACAAGGAGATGTACACATTTCTTGACAAGGGCGACAGAAGCCTGACTCTCAAACCCGAGGGAACGGCGTCAATTGTTCGTGCAATTATTGAAAACGGACTCGATAATGAGCCAATGCCTTTGAAACTCTATATGGAGACTCCATGTTTCAGGTATGAGCGCCCTCAAACAGGAAGGTTTAGGGAGCACTATCAGTTCTCGATTGAGACTTTCGGGTCGTCGTCGCCACTGATGGAAATGGAAGTTATTGGAACAGTCAAGGCAATTCTTGACAAACTGAACTTCACAAACTATCTCATCAACATCAACTCGATTGGCTGCAAGGAGTGCAGAAAGAAATATGTTGAGGTTTTGAAAAAATATTATTCAAAGCACCTTGACGAAATCTGCGATGATTGCAAAGTAAGATACGAGAAAAACGCCCTGAGGCTCCTAGATTGCAAGGAAGAAAAATGTCAAATCCTCAAAAAGGATGCGCCAAAGCCAAGAGAATATCTTTGCGATGATTGCAAGGCGCACTTTGCCGAGCTCACAAAACTTCTTGATGCGAGCGGCATTAAATACAAGATCAACGATAACCTTGTTCGCGGAATTGACTACTATTCAAGAACTGTATTTGAGTTCTTGACAGAGGAGAAAGGTGCGCTCAATGTTATTTGCGGTGGCGGACGCTATGATGGGCTTGTTGAAGAACTTGGCGGAAAGCCGCTTCCAAGCGTTGGGGTTGGTATTGGAATTGAGCACCTTTTATTGCTCCTTGAAAAGAGCAATATTCAAATTGAGGATAATCGCGGAATTGATTTGTATTTGGCAAATGCCTCAATGGGTGAACAAGCGCTTGTGGCAAGCCTTGCCGTTAAGATGCGCGACCTTGGGATTTCAACCGAGTTCGACACAATGAACAGAAGCCTCAAAGCGCAGATGAAGTATGCCGATAAGAAGAGAGCAAAGTTCGTTATCATCATTGGTGAGAGCGAGGCGCAAAGCGGCAGAGCAAAACTAAAAGCCATGCAAACAAAGAACGAAGTTGAAGTGGGATTCAAGAGCGAAAATGATGTGAAGCAAATCGCGAATCTTATTAAAAGCAGGTAATTTTGGAGGGGGATATGGAAACTTTAACAACTCAAACATATGAAAAAGCAATCAACAACGATGTTGTTTTCGTTGATTTTTGGGCAACTTGGTGCGGACCATGCAGGTCGTTTGGACCCATCTTTGAAAAGGTTGCTGGAAAATATGAGGGGAAGGCGAAGTTCTTCAAGTGCAATGTTGACGAGGCAAGAGAGCTCGCCATCAAAAATGGTATCATGACAATCCCTTGCACAATAGTTTTCAAAAAGGGTCAGGCAGTTGACAAACACGTTGGGCTTATGAGCGAGGACACTTTTTCGAAATTCGTTGAAGAGCATTTCTAGTTCAAAAAACGCAATTTGAAACAACTTTTTGATTTTTTCAAACGCAAAATAACAATTTTTTGCGTTTTTTTGCGTTTTGTTATTGACTTAGTGCAGGGTGGTGTGTTAAACTAAAAATAATTGAAAGGAGAGAAAAATGGAAAAACAAAGAGTAGTGTATCTTGACAATGCTGCAACAACTCCTATAACAAACGAAGCATATCGTGAAATGATCGACGCCTATGGAAAAATCTACGGCAATGCTTCAAGCCTCTATAAAGCTGGTAGGGATGCTGATGAAATGTTGGCAGCAGCAAGAGCAAAAGTGGCAAAAGCCATTGGTGCGTCACCAAGTGAGATCTACTTCACTTCTGGTGGCAGCGAATCAAACAACTGGGCAATCAAGGGTATTGCAAGAGCAAACAGAAACAAGGGTAATCACATTATAACTTCAACAATCGAGCACCCATCTGTTCTTGAAAGTTGCAAAGCTCTTGAAAAAGAGGGTTTCAAAATCACCTATATTCCAGTTGACGAAATGGGTCTTATCAAGTATAGCGAGATCGTTAAGGCTATCGGACCAGACACAATTTTGATTTCAATCATGTCGGCAAACAACGAAGTTGGAACAATCCAACCAATCAAAGCTATTGCCGAACTTGCAAAAGCAAACGATGTTATTTTCCATACCGATGCAGTTCAAGCGATTGGCGCAATCGACTTTGACGTTAAGGATATCGGTATCAGCGCGCTATCTCTTTCCGCGCACAAGTTTGGTGGACCAAAGGGCGTTGGTGCACTCTATGTTAAGAAAGGCGTGAAGATTGAGAGCCTCATCAATGGTGGCAACCAAGAAAGAGGCAAGAGAGCAGGAACTGAAAACGTTCCAGCCATTGTTGGAATGGGCAGAGCCATTGAAGATGCAACAAGCAATATTGAAGAGAATAACAAGCAACTCAAATCAATAAGAAGATACTTCTTGCGTCAAGTTAGTGAACTTATTCATAACATTGAGCTCAACGGGCATCCAACTCAAAGGCTTCAAAACAATATCAGCATTTCGTTTGAAGGTGCTGAGGGCGAGGCAATTTTGATGATGCTTGACCGCGAGGGTGTTTATGTTTCAACAGGTTCAGCTTGTGCAAGTGGTTCTCTTGAACCATCGCATGTTTTGCTCGCAATGGGAAAAGATGTTGAAACTGCTGCATCAACAGTGAGATTCACTCTCGGAAATTCAACAACAAAAGAAGATGTTGACTATGCACTTGGCAAACTCAAAAAAATCGTTAAAAAACTCAGGAGCATTTCTGCTATAAGAATTTATAAAAATAAGGTGGAACTGTAATGAAATATAATGATAAAGTTTTAGAAGAATTTTTCAATCCTCAAAATGTTGGAGTTATTAAGGGTGCAAGCGGAAAGGGAAAGATTGTTTCATCAATCGATAAAGAGATTGTGAAGCTTTATATTGTTGTTGATTCAAACAAGATAACAGAAGCATCTTTCCAAGCTTTTGGTTGCACTTCAACAATCGCATGTTGCTCAGTTGCCGCAAGAACTGTTGTTGGCAAAACAATTGAAGAAGCGCTTTCAATTTCAAGTGTTGATATTGAAAAGGAACTCGGCGGGCTTCCTGAAAGTAAGAAACATTCAGCTCGCTTAGCTGAGGATGTTATCAAAAGCGCAATCAAAAACTATGAAAAGAAGTCTAAGGGCGAAAAAGACGACGCCGAGGATGACGACTAGTTTTTGGCGCATTTTGGCAAAACTTACGCACTTTTTCATCGCTTCATGGCATGATTTTGCGTTTTTTGTGAGATGGTATATTTGCCATCTCTTTTTTTTGCGCAATTTTTGCGAAGTCTCGGCTGAATAGAAACTTTATATTTTTTCAAAAAAATATCAAAATAGCTCCTTCTTTCGTTTGACAAAAATATGGGGAGTGAGGAGGCAATTCGAA
>CANQQH010000067.1 GCA_947625955.1 uncultured Clostridia bacterium
GTTGGCGTGTCGCCGCAGCAGGCGATAACGAGGTCGGGGTTAGAGGTGTTGTTCATTCCAGCCCATTTCCATTCGGAAACGCCCTTTGTGCAGTGCTTTATGGCCTCGTCCATGCTGAGCCACTGGAAGGATGGATGCTTGGATGCAACAATAACATTCACATAGTTTTTGGACTTTGCACAATGGTCATAGCAGGAGATGAGGCAGTTTGCGTCTGGTGGGAGATAGAGCCTCACAACATCCGCTTTCTTGTTGACAATATGGTCAAGCATTCCAGGGTCTTGGTGGGTGAAGCCGTTGTGGTCTTGCTGCCAAACATTGCTGGTGAGAATTAGGTTGAGCGAAGAAATTGGCGCTCTCCAAGCAATCTCATTGCACATTTTGAGCCACTTCGCGTGTTGCGCAACCATGCTATCAACAACGCGGATGAAGGCCTCATAGCTATTGAACATTCCGTGTCTGCCAGTCAAAAGATAGCCTTCGAGCATACCCTCGCAAAGGTGCTCAGACAAATAGCTGTCCATGATTCGTCCGTTGTTTGACAGTTTGTCGTCAGTTGGCAAGATGGTGGAGTTGAAGTCGCGGCTTTCAACCTCAAACACTTTGTGAAGGCGATTGCTCATTGCCTCGTCTGGGCTGAAAATCCTGTAATTTCGATTTCTGGCGTTGAGTTTGAACAGGTCGCGAATATAGGCGCTGAGTTCAAGCATATCTTGCGCTTTGGCTGTGCCATGACCTTTGAATTTGACTTCGTAGTCTTGGATGTTTGGGGTGATGAGGTCTTTCAAAATAATGCCGCCGTTGGCGTACTTTGAGGCGGTCAAACGCTTTTCACCTTTTGGAATGACCTCGGTTATATCGCTAAACAATTTGTAGTTCGCGTCAAAGAGTTCGTCGGGCTTATAGCTTTTCAGCCAGTCTTCAAGCATGGCAATTTTCTCGTCGCTGTCAATCGCGAGCGGAATTTGATGCGCACGGAAAGTGCCCTCGATTTGTTTGCCGTCAACCATCTTTGGACCGGTCCAGCCTTTTGGTGTGCGCAAAACAATCATTGGCCACTTTATGTCTTTCACGCTCTTTGACTTGATTTTCATGATCTCTTCAATGCAGCTGTCCATTGCCTCAGCCATGATTTTGTGCATTTTCATTGGATCGTCGCCCTCAACGAAGTGTGGGTTATAGCCATAGCCAATCATCAGGCTTGCAAGGTCTCTTTGGCTCATACGCGAAAGAATGGTTGGGTTGTTGATCTTATAGCCGTTGAGGTGAAGCACAGGGAGAACCACGCCGTCGGTTTCTGGGTTTATGAACTTGTTTGCGTGCCAAGAAGTTGCCAATGGCCCGGTTTCAGCTTCGCCGTCACCAACGATTGCAACGGCAATGAGGTTTGGATTATCCAAAACGGCGCCGAAAGCGTGCGAAAGAACATAGCCAAGTTCGCCGCCTTCATGAATTGAACCGGGAGTCTCGGGAACGCAGTGCGAACCGATGCCGCCCGGGAAAGAGAATTGCTTAAAAAGATTCTTCATGCCGTCGTGAGTTTGCGAAATGTTCTTGTAAAGCTGGCTATACACTCCTTCAAGGTAGCTGTTGGCAACCAAAAAATTGCCGCCATGACCAGGTCCTGAGAGAAGAAGCATGTCGAGGTTATACTTTTGAATAACGCGGTTGCAGTGCGCATAAACAAAGTTTTGTCCGGGAACGGTTCCCCAGTGACCAACGAGTTTTTGCTTGATGTCCGCTTGGCAAAGCTTGTGGTCGCGAAGAAGAGGGTTGTCGCGAAGGTAGAGCTGGGCGGCGGAAAGATAGTTCGCTGCCCTGAAATATCTGTTGAGTTTTTCAAAATACTCTTTTGATGAATAATTGTCCATATGAAACTCCTTTCATATAGTATAGCATTTTCGATTGGAAATAATAAAATAAAATTAGTGACATTTTCCACTTTTTATGTTATATTTTTTATATGAAAATTGTGAGTTATAACATAAACGGAATAAGGGCGAGCATGAGGGCTGGGCTCAAAGACTACATTGAAAGACAAGACGCCGATATATTGTGTTTTCAGGAAGTGAGGTGCGACGAGGCTCTCACCAAAGAAATACTCTTTGGCAGCGAGCAAACGAACATGTTTTTTGCGGCTGAAAACTTCATGGATAGATATCACGCAACATATAATTGCGGCGAAGTAAAGGGCTACTCAGGAACGCTCATTCTGTCAAAGACCAAGCCGGACAAGGTTTTTCGCGATATGGGAGAGTTTTGGAAAGATAATGAGGGCAGAACAACAACTATCGTTATTGGCAAAACGGCTGTTGTTAATGCCTATATTCCAAATGGCAATTCGCGCCTTGATTTCAAACTTGACTATTTTGAGGCATTGACACGCTATGTGACGCATCTCAAAGAGACCTATTCGGTTATATTGGTTGGAGATTTTAATATCGCGCATAATGAAATAGATTTGACCAACCCAAAGGAATGCTCAAACAAGTCAGTTTTCTTGCCTGTTGAAAGAAGGGCACTAGGCAAACTTTTGTCTTGCGGATTTATTGACGCTTTCCGCTTCCTTCATCCAAACGAGAGAAAGTATAGTTGGAGAAGTTATAGAACAGCTTCGGGCGGCGGCGGAATGAACGGCTGGATGTATCGAATGGACTATGTTATTGTTTCAAAAGACCTTGAATCCAAGCTGACCAGCTGCGATATTGAAGATGTGAACTACTCAGACCACCTGCCAGTGGTGGCGGAAATCGAGCTTTAACATATTTACTTGGCAATATGAACATGGTATAATATTCCCACAAGGAGAAAAATAATAACTCAATGCGAGGTTGAAAAGGTTGCGGTCTCATGATAAAGATAAATGTTATTTGCGTTGGCTCAATAAAGGAAAAGTTCTATAAAGAGGCGATTGAGGAATATTCAAAGCGGCTATCGCGATTTTGCAGCTTGAAAATAGTTGAGGTTGAGGAAGAGTCTAGCCAAAAATCCACAGAGAAAAAAATCGAGATTGAAAGCAAGCGGCTGAGCGAAAACATCAAGGGCTATTCAATTTTGCTCGATAGAGAGGGAGATATGGTCAGCAGCGAAAAACTTGCCAAACTTATCGATAATGTTTCCAGCCTTGGTCAAGGCGAAGTGAGCCTTATTATTGGTGGGTCAAACGGTGTGAATCAGGAACTAAAAAAGCAAGTGAGCAAGGTGATTTCGTTTGGGCAAATAACCTTTCCGCATCAGCTTTTCAGGGTTGTTTTGCTTGAACAGGTTTATAGGGCGTTTTCAATAAACGCAAACACACCATATCATAAATAAAATTTATAAAAGTGGGGAGCGGTTTGCTCTCTTTTTTTGTTTTGCACAATTTGTTGGGTGTGAACAATAAAACTGCACAACATATTGTGTGTTATGCGAGACATAAATACAAAATATTCAGCCGAAAATACATTTGTGGATGCGACAAAATATGACAAAATTTTGCCGTATAAAAAGCCGCCGACAAAAAGAAACTAAGAGTAAAAAGGAGATGGGACCCGTGAAGAGGCTAAAAAAAGATAAGGTAAAAAGGGGCAGAATAATTCTGTCGGCGGTTTTAACAATGATAACCTCGCTGATTTCACTTGGCTTTGGGGCGTATCTTGGCTATGTTACACTCAATGTTAACTATATAACAATTGGAACTATGACCCCGGCTGTTGGTGGGCTTTTGGTGTGCGCTGGATTTTTTATATTTTTCGGGTGCGTTGGAGGGGTTATATCTCTCAAAGAAATATTCATTTCATCACGCAATGAGGAAAAGTTCTCGGCGTATAAGCCGGCCCTTATTTCTGCGATGGTTTATTATGTTGTGATTGCTATTATTAGCGTTGTTGGAATTGTTGTTGCCCTTATTAGTTTTCTTCCATCGAACTTCACTTGGTCCATAACCGGGCTTGCGATTGTGACGCTATTGCTTTGCGCGGGCTCGTTCTATCTTGTTTTGAAAGAGATGAAGGAACACAAGAAAAAATCTAGCGAGAAAAAGCAAGAGAATCAAAACGAGTTTGCAAACCTTAACCTCTCAGCAAAGGACATTCACGAGTTTTCAAACGCGAGTTCGACTGAGCCATTTTTGCCAAATACAACAAATGTGAGCGAGGATTCTCAAAAGTCAAATGACAAGAGCAAAGCCATTTCTAGCAAAGATGATGACGATATTTTTTCGAAGCAGCAACTTTACAAAAAGTATATGGAAAATAGACAAGTAGAGAAAGAAATTGACTTCGTTTCACTCGCTGAAAAACTTATGCAACTTGAAGAACTGAAAAAGGCGGGGCTTATCAATGAGCAGGAATACCAAACGCTGAAAGCAAGATGTATTAACTAAAAATGATTTTTTTCTCAAAATAATTGCATGCGGCAATTTTATCTGCTATAATCTCAGTTAGAAACTTGAAAAGAGGGATAGACAGATGAGAAAATTTTTCAAAGAATTCAAAGAATTCATTAGTCGCGGCAATATTCTCGACATGGCTGTCGGCGTTATCATTGGTAATGCCTTTGGTAAAATTGTAACCAGCCTTGTTAACGATATTATCATGCCGCTTATCACTTGGGCTTTTGGTGCAAATAGCCTTGCAGAGCTTTCTGTTGTTTTGAAATGGGGCGACGGACTCGACGAACTCGGCAATGTTGCAAAAGTTCCAACCCTAACATGGAACTATGGTAACTTCATTCAAAGCATCATTGACTTCTTGATCGTTGCATTCTGCATCTTCCTTGTTATCAAACTCATCATGAAGAGCAAACAAATCGCTCAAAATGCAAAGGAAAGAGCCGCTCAAGGCAAGCCAACCAAAGAGCAAAAAGAGATTTTGAAAAAGCGCGGAGTTGACCTAAAAGACAAAGCTGCTGTGAAGATTGCTCTTGAAACTTTGGCAAAAGAGGAAGAAGAGAAGAGACTTCAAGAAGAAGCTGCAAAGCCAAAAGAAGAAACAGAAGCAGATGTTTTGAAGGAAATTCGTGAACTTCTTAAAAAGCAAATCGAGAAAAACTAGTTCCTAGCGGATAGAGGAAGCCTAAATTGGCTTCCTTTTATCTTGTTTTTATTTTTGATTTGGCGCCAAATTCGTGCGGCGTTGAACCTCGCGAAAATTCAAAACTCAACACTTTTTGAGAAAAATAGATTTTTTGGCTCAAATGACTTGATTTTTTTTATTTTATGTGTATAATATTTTTTGTTTGTGGGTCATTAGCTCAGCTGGCAGAGCACCTGACTCTTAATCAGGGTGTCCGAGGCTTTACCCCACCAATCTACGATTGTCGGGGACCCCTATCTCACCCCCGATGACCCACCAAACATTGATACGGGGGTTCGAACCCCTACAACTTAATACTTCCCAACTATTTGGGTCATTAGCTCAGCTGGCAGAGCACCTGACTCTTAATCAGGGTGTCCGGGGTTCGAACCCCCGATGACCCACCATAAAAATGGAGACCTTTGTGGTCTCCTTTTTTATTGGGTCTGATGGGGTTCTTAATTTATAGGTCCCCCACTCCATAAACAATTTGCTCTATAAAATCACAAAGTGCCCTCTAATGCTCTCGGCTATTCTAATTAGACATTATTTCAGCACTTTGCAACCCAAGTAAGGCACAAGAACATCAGGAACGGTCACTGTGCCGTCTGCGTTTTGATATTGCTCCAAAATGGCAGGGAATATTCGGCTTGTGGCAATTCCGCTGGCATTGAGTGTGTAAACGTAGTCTTTTTTGCCGTCTTGCCTTAAAACACGCGTGTTGGTGCGGCGAGCCTGATAGTCAAACGCCGTGCTTATACTGCTGACTTCGGTGTATCCATTCATGCTTGGAATGTAGATTTCAATATCCCAAGTTTGCGCCATTCCATGCGCAT
>CANQQH010000068.1 GCA_947625955.1 uncultured Clostridia bacterium
GCTTGCCAGCCAACGCGGTTGAAATTGAACGTTGTTTTTGTGTAGTTACGGTAGTCTGAAACCATATTGGCCGTAATAACGCTATCGGCCTCCACGCGGGCGTTCATATATCTTAGGTCTTGCAAGCCGTCTTTCTCCAAATAGATGGTATCAAAATCATTTAGGCCATCCGTTTCAAATTCCAAAGCATAGACCTTTTGCCCCGAGATTTCCGCCACCGACACACTTGGATAAATCGTTCCATTCAAACGGAACACGCTTCTAAACGTGCTGTCAAAAGGAAAATCCTTGTTGCCATTTTCATACTTCAAATAGAGCGTGAAGGTTTCTTTTGTCATGTCGGCAGTGATGTATTTTCCTGCGAGCCCGAATTGCTTTCCACCGCCATTTGGATTGGTTGAAACAAGTGGCACGAAGCCGCCAGTATATGTGTTTGTTCCTGAGTTATAGGTCTTGTTTTCAACATAGATTTGCGAATGGTCAAGCAGGTCGCGAATTTCGGCGTCGCCACTGTTGAGGATGTCGTCGTTCACAAAATTCAAATCAACTTGATTGATTTTTGCAACTGGCTTTGAAATTGTGAAATTATAGTTGGTTTTTTCCGCATATGGAATTGTCAACACAAAATGTTTGCCATCGTTGTCTTGCTTTATTTGGCTGGTGAAGCGTTGATTGTTCTTTTCCAAAACAACCAATTTTTCAATGTCATAGCGTTTGCCAAGAGATATCGTGACAACTTTGTCTGACTTGATGTCGGTTTTTATTGGACCATACCAGCATTTGCAGCCATTTTCCGTGCTTGAAAATTGGCTTGAAACACCAGTCTCGCAAAATATTTGAAAGTCGCCGTCATAGTCGCTTGCGGTGAAGCCTAGATACTCAAAATTGATGGTTCCCTCAACCGTCACCTTTGACCCGCAGCCCGCTAAGCATAAACAAGTTGAAGCCGCGAGAATAAAAACAAATAAACTAAGAATCCCAAAAAATTTCTTTTTCATAATTCCTCCTTATCTATTAATAGTTTATCACTAATGAAAACTTTTAACAAACAAATCGCGCACCTTTGCCAATGTTATAAAAGACTTTCCATTACTTGCGCCCAACAAGCTCGTCGATTGAGCCATCAAGATTTTTGGCAATGTAATAAATAACATCCAGCCTTGGCGTTGACCCAGTTTGCCAGTGCCTTATGATGCTTTCATCAAATGGTGAATGTTGCATGAATTTGTAGTGAGTTATATTGTTTCTTTTCAAAAGCTTGTTATAATTCTCAATAAATTTTGAAATATTGTAGTCGTAGGTTTTATACTTTTTGTTCGTTCTCTCTTGGCTGAGCCCAAACAAGAAGTCGAGCGAGCAAGAGAAATACTTTGCAATTTTCATTGTTACTTCGATGGTTGGAATTGAGCCGCCAAGATACCTGCTATATTGCATTACCGAAACATCACTCAGCCGCGCAAGTTGTCGCAAAGATAAATTTGAATCGCTTATCAATTCTCTTAGGTTATCTATAAAAACATCCATAACCACTCCAAAAAATCAAAAAAATCTTTTGTTTTCCACTTTAATTTTATAGGAATATGTGTTACAATATTTATATGTAACAGTTATGCCTAGTATGGCTGGCGGTGTTATGCTTTTTTGATGTTTTATGGAAAAAATTGCCTTTATTGGTCATAGACAAATCTTTGACATGAGTGTGAGAGAAAGATTATATAATGCAGCCCTGCAAGAAATAAAAAATGGTTGCAAGAATTTTTGCATGGGAACTCATGGGGACTTTGACAAAATGGCTCTCGGCGTGTGCAGGGAGCTGAGAAAAACCTACAAAGACATCAATATTGAGGTTGTTATCACGAGTTTTGCGCAAATAAAACCAGTCGTTGACCATGACGAAATCTTTGGCGACGAAATTTTCAAGCCGTTTGACGATGTTGAAACCATCATGTTTGATATTGAAGAGACGCATTTCAAACAAAAAATAACCGTGAGCAACAGGCGTATGATTGATTCTTGCAGCGCCTTGATTTGCTATGCTAATCCCAATTATAAATATTCAAGCGGAGCCTTGGCCGCCATGAAATACGCAAAGAAAAAAGGCCTACGAATCGTAAACCTTTTTGCGTGAAGAAAAGCAATTTTGATTTTTTATTTGTAAATTTCATGGTTTATTTTTGCCATTTTTTACAATAAACAATTCATTTTTTTATTTCAAGCCTTTTCCAAAATCGTAGGCTTCCCTCATATATTTTGAACCAGATGTCATGTTTGGGGTTCCGCAGCCCCTGCCCAAAACCATGCCTTGGTCATTCATTTTGAGATAGTTTACCAGAGTTTTATAGTGTTTTTCGAGCACTTCGAAAGTCCACATGTCGCTATTCCAAGCAACTGCAATCAGTGCGCTTTTGATGCGCTTTCTGGTTAGGCTGCTATTGAAAAAGCAAAACCTATCAACAACAGCTTTGAGTTGCGACGACATGCCGTAGTAGTAGAGCGGAGTTGCAAAAACGAGCATATCTGCGCCAAGTATTTTGCCTTTTATTTTTTGCATTGCATCTTGCTGCACGCATGGTCCCTCATAGCCGCAGCTCACGCAGCCCTTGCACGCATGGATGTCTTCTTTCACAACATCAATATTTTCAACGCTATGCCCCGCCTCAGTAGCGCCTTTTTCGAACTCTTTAACAAGTAGATTTGTTGAACCATCAAGGTTTGGGCTGCCCATCAAAACAATAATTTTCATTTGTTCTCCTTTCCCCCGCAAGAATATTTGCGGGGGAATATTTTTCGTTCAACTATATAATAGCACAAATAAAATGAAATTGCACAAATATAAATAGGGTTTGCCAACAAAAAAAGAGAGGGTTTCCTCTCTTTCTAACTTCACACTCAACTTTTCTTTTTTTGCGATTATTTAAGTTCTGCAACTGCACCAGCTGCTTTGAATTTTTCAACCATTTCATTAGCAGCGTCTTTTGCAACATTTTCCTTAATGTTTGCAGGAGCACTTTCAACAAGTGCCTTTGATTCACTAAGTCCAAGACCTGTGATCTCTCTAACAACTTTGATAACATTGATTTTGTTAGCACCGATTTCTTTCAAAACAACTGTGAACTCGGTCTTTTCTTCCTCAGCAGGAGCGGCAGCAGCAGCGCCACCAGCAGCAGGAGCAGCAACAGCCATTGCAGCAGCGCTAACACCAAACTCTTCCTCCAAGGCTTTAACAAGGTCATTAAGTTCAACAACTGAAAGACCTTTAACTTCTTCAACAAATTTTTTAATATCTGCCATTTTTATTTCTCCTTTTATCTACGCTTTCTTTTCTGCGATTTGTTTAATAGCAACAGCAAGCCCACGCATAGGCATTGTAAGCATTCCAACCAATTGAGATAGCAAAACTTCTCTTGATGGGATTGAAGCAAGATTCTTGGTTTCGGCAACTGAAAGTTGTTTTCCATCCATCCAGGCGCCTTTAACTTTCAAAACTTTGTATTTGCCCTCTCCATCAACCGCAATTTTGGCAGGAATAATTGGGTCTTCACTGTGGAAAGCCACAGCAGTTGTTCCCTCGAGAAGATTATCGTCAAACTTGATGCCAAGCTCTTCAAAAGCGATTTTCATGAGTCTGTTCTTATAAACTTTGAAAGTTGCTTTTGCGTCGCGGAAAGCTTTTCTCAGCTCAGTTGCTTGGGCAACGTTGAGACCTTTATAGTCAATGAGAACGATGCTCTTCGCGTCTTTGGCATGGTTTTTGATTTCTTCAACAACAACTTTTTTATTCTCAAAATTAGCCGACATATTTTCCTCCCTTTTTATTAGTGTGAAGCAAATAAAAAACCCTCGTGCAACCGGAACACAAGGGATAAAGGTTATCCAAATATTGTTCCTCGGCAAGCGATTTTTAAGGCACTTTTGCCACTTGCTGTCTTCGGCACTATGTTTTTTACTCTCTTAGTATATAACGCTAGTCTGATTTTGTCAAGTATTGAAAATAATAAATATTCAATATTTTGCATAAAAAATCCATCGGGGCAAGCCCGATGGACGAGATTTCATTTTCTATTTTGTTTGGGTATTGTCGCCAGCGAGGATTTGCTTTTGCTGATCAAGAGTCTTCACAGCCCTGTCGTAGAGGTTGTTGAAGTTTGACGAGCTCACAGAGGTATATTCAATTCCAATCTCTGCAACAACTTCATTGCCTGCTTCAAAGGTTTGGTCAAGAGTTGTGAGAGCCCCTTTGTCGTCAACGTTATAAACAACGGTTGTGTCGAGCGTCTCGCCTTGATATTCAGCGGTTGAAACAACCTTGTAGCCTTCGGTAACGTCATATGAAAGGTCGCTCGCAGCGGCGATTGTTGCTTTCATTTCGGTTTTATATTCGTCAACAAAGTCTTTGCGGGATATGGTTTGTCCGGCTTCTTCTTTATAGGTTTCACCAACAACGCAATCTCTCATGAGACCATTTTCAATAACTGAAACATTGCTATACATCATGTCGGCTGAGGTAACTTGGTTTTTGATAAGGCGGCCCATTCCAAAGTCAACAGCGGTTTGAGTTCTCAAAGTCTCATTGTTTGTTTTTGTTTGCATGCTTTCAATGATAGGGTCACTTGCAGCGCGAGTTTCAATACCATTTGCGAAAACTGAATAGAAAACGCCCTTTTCAAGTTCGCCCAAACTTCTTTTGAGTTTTGAGCCTTCGCTTGGGTCGATGAGACCCTTGTCAACAATTTCGTCAATTTCATATTCGGCCTTTGAAATTTCCTCAAGCACTTCTGGACCATCTATTTTTTCATATGAAATCTTGTCTTGGATATTCTTCACAGAATCCTTAACTTTCTTCACTTCTTGATCTCTTGACAGAATTGAATTAAGTTCTTTTTCAATTCTTTCAAGTTCCTTCATGTGAGAGTCTCTTTCCTCCAACAAATCTGCATATGAAGAGTTGTCAGCAGTTGATTTCTTTCCACCGCACGCACTAAGAGTAACAGCGCCTGTGAGCGATACTGCAAGTGCTGCAATTGTGGCAGCAACTTTGATTCCTTTTTTTGCCATAGTTGAAACCTCCAATCTTTTATGGCTTTATTTTACAATAAAATATGCAAAATGTCAATAGCTACGCTATAAAATCTTGGCTCTGAGCCCTTTTGGATAATAGTTTTTCAGCCTGCCGCCCGACGCCTTTCCACCGCCAAGCACATTTCCTTCAACCAAAACTGCAACATAGCCATTCAAATCGCACTCAATTTCATTGCCAAAGCAATAGTCTTTCACACGTTTATCGTCTTTTTCGAGTTCTAGTTTGTTTCTAAATTCCTTACCAAACGCCTTGAAGAATTGATGTTCAATAACCAGCCTGCCCTTTTCGATTTTTGCAAGACGAACGCCGATTGAAACCACATTTTCAATGTTTTTTATCTGCCTATCATACAAATATACATAGTCGCCAACGCTATGAAACTCAAAATTTTCACGATTTATACACTCGAAAACCAGTTGTTTTGCGTTTTTTAGTTCGTTTTTGCTAAGAATATATTCATTTTTCTTTTGTTTTCCGCAAATAGCACTATTATTGAGCGATTTTTTGATTAATTTTGCAACAAATTGACCTTCGCCGAAATCATTTTGAGGAAAACATCTGCCGCATAAGCTCAGTTTTTTGTTTCCATCAACCTCGTAGCCTTTTGAAACATACTTTTGAACATTGTCACCAAGTGGGAGCAAATCATAGCCGAACTTTTCAGCAAACTTCAAAACCGTGTTTTCATTCTCAATGATATTGAAAGT
>CANQQH010000069.1 GCA_947625955.1 uncultured Clostridia bacterium
AAGCCAATGCCTTTCATTAACCAATTAAAAAGCCCCACGATCGTGTCCTCACTTTTTCCTATTATAGCCGATTTACAAGAAAAAACAAACTTTTTTCGCGCAATTTGTCTATTTTTATACATTTTAAGAAATATTATTTCGCATCTCAACATCGCAGATGCAGCTTTCAACAAGCATTTGGCAGAGCTTTGAAAAAACAAGTTTTTCCTCTTCAATCGCCTTCAAGCACTCCATCGCCAAACCAAGATATTTTTGCGCCGCCAAAAGCAGGCTTTCAAAAATCTTATCATCTTGCGAAAGCGTTTCTTCAAGTTGACTTTTAATGGCTTCCAAATCCGTGCAAAACTTTTGAAGCTTAGTGTAGAGATTTTTGTTTGACGGCTTCTCCTCGCAAAGCTTAGAGACCTTTTGCGGCACATCGCTTAGGAACTTGAAGGCGCGAAAGCAAAAGTAGGAATTTTTGATTTTTTTCTGCGTTTTTCTTGGCAAAGCTTCGGCGCGAAGTTCAATTAATTTTGCCGAATAATCTGTGATACTTTTTTCGCATTCTTTGGCTTTTGCGTCGCTGAGAAAAGCAAATGCGATAACATGATGATTTCTTCCCTCAACAAACTCAATCCCCGCTCCGCCCATGAGTTGAACCTTGCGAACATAGTCCGCGAGTTGAATTTCAAGATGAGTTTCAAAAAGCGAGAGCAAAAAATAATTGCGCCTGGAAAAGTAATCGTTTTTATAGTTTGTTTTTATTGCTGAAATTGTAATCACAAATAAAACACAAAAACAAACACAAAAACTTGCCCAAATGCATGAAAATAAATTTTCCTTTCTCACTTTTTTGAATTTCATAAATTGACAAAAACGCGTCAGCGACGAGTTTCGACCCCCACTTTAATGAATATAATAGAAAGTGATTTATCTATCTTATGCGCCAAAACAGCAAAATATTTGTTTCTTCGCGAATTTTCGTCAATCATGTTTTTTTCGGTGCAAAGAAAAGATGACTATAATATGAAAAAAAGGAGAAGAAAATGAAACTGAAACCACTTTTCGACCGCGTCATCGTGGCAGAGGAGAGTCCCGAGCAAGATAAGAACGGCATCTTCATCGGTGCACCAGCCAACAACAATGTGAAAATTGGAAAGGTGCTCTATGCCGGCGAGGGCAATCTTAACGACGACGGCACAATCGGCAAAATGTTTGTTAAAGAGGGCGACCACATTGTTTTCATGAAGTTTTCGGCTGCTGAGACCTCACTTGAAAACAAGCCTGTTTTGATTCTCAGGCAAACAGACATCTTGGCAATCATAGAATAAACAAAAGGAGAAGAAAAATGAAACAAATAATTTATGGAAACGAAGCAAGAAAAGCGCTTGAAAAGGGCGCAATGAGCGTTGTTGACGCCGTGAAGCTCACTTTGGGGCCAAAGGGCAGAAATGTTATTCTCGCGCGAAAATACACCACCCCGCTCGTCACTAACGACGGAGTTACAATCGCCAAAGACATCTCCCTGCCTTGCCCTTTTGAGAACATGGGCGCATCGCTCATCAAGGAAGCGAGCATCAAAACAAACGACATGGCTGGCGACGGAACAACCACCGCAACAATCTTGGCTGGCTCAATGATAAAAGAGGGGCAAAAAAACATTGCCTTTGGTGGAAGCGTGCAACTTCTCAACCAAGGCATCAAAGAGGCCGTGAATGTTGCCGTGAAGCATCTTGAATCAATCGCCAAACCCGTTGCAAGCAACGACGATATCAAAAATGTTGCAACAATCTCCGCCTCAGATAGCGAGATTGGCTCGCTGATTGCGAGCGCTTTTGAAAAAGTCTCGCGCGACGGAACTGTCTCGCTTGCCGATAGCGGCACATTCTCGACCTATCTTGATGTTGTTGAGGGGCTGAGCTTCGACAAGGGCTACCTCTCGCCCTACATGGTCACCAATCCTGAGCGCATGACGAGTGAGCTAAACAGCCCCTACATCCTTGTCACCGACAAGAAAATAAACACAATAAACGAAATTTTGCCACTTTTGGAAGCCGCCATGCACGAGAATCGCTCGCTGCTCATCATCGCGGAAGATGTTGACAAAGATGTGCTCTCTGCCCTTGTTGTTAACAAATTGCGAGGCACTCTTTTGGTGAACGCCGTCAAAGCGCCATACTTTGGCGAAAAACGCAAGGAAGCACTTGAAGACATCGCGACTCTCACAAACGCAACCTTCATCAGCTCTGACCTATACACCAGTTTTGCGTCGGTCACTGCCAGCGACCTTGGAAGCGCAGCGAGCGTCAAGATCACCAAGGACTCAACCTCAATCATCGGCGGTCAAGGCGAGAAAGAAAAGATTGAAAACTTGAAAAACAAAATCAAATATGAAATCAGCGTTGCCACCGACGACTACAAGAAGACCTCTCTTGAAGAGCGACTTTCGAAGCTTGCAAGCGGAATTGCAGTTATAAGAGTTGGTGCTGCAACCGAAGTTGAGGCGCAAGAAAAGAAACTCAGGGTTGAAGACGCCATCTCTGCCGTTAAAGCCAGCCTCAAAAAAGGCATCGTCAGCGGCGGTGGAACAGCATATCTTTCTGCGAAAAAAGCACTTGAACCACTCATCTCTTCGCTGAGTGGCGAGAAAAAAATGGGCGCCGAGATTGTTGCAAACGCACTTGAAGAGCCTTTCAAACAAATCATCAAAAACGCCGGGCAAAACGCAGGAACAATCCTTGCAAAACTTAGCGAATCTGCCGACCCTTGCTTTGGCTATAACGCACTCACAAACGAGTTTGGCAACATGTTCTCATTCGGCATCATCGACCCTGCCGAAGTGGAAATCTGCGCACTTTTGAACTCCGCCAGCGTTGCAACCACCCTTCTCACGACAGAATGTTTGGTTGCCGACATCGAGACAAACAGCGAAGATAAGCAATAAAAATATTAAAAACGTAAAAACCGAGCCAAATTTTGCAACTTTTTGCAAATAAAAAATCAATCTTGTTTTGCAAGGCACGAAAAATACTATCTTTTTCACGGATAGTATTTTTTTATTGACATAAATAAAATGATTTAATATAATAATTATATGACGAATTTTCTATTAAATCGCGTTGCGTTTAGTATTTTCGGCGTTGACATCTATTGGTATGGCATCATTATTACCGCTGGCATCTTGGTTGCGTTCTTTCTTGCCTTTGCACTTTGCAAAAGAAAAGGAATGTCAAGCGGAATCCCATATGAGATTGTGATTGCCATTCTTCCGCTGGGGATTTTGTGCGCAAGGCTGTTCGCCGTGCTGTTTGATAGCGGCCTTTCCATCACCGACTACTTCAAGTTTCGCGAAGGTGGAATGAGCATTATTGGTGCTATCATCGGTGGTGCAATCGGTATTGTTCTTCTCTGCATCATCCGCAAACGAAACTTCTTTGCAATCACCGACGTTTTGTGCACCGTTCTCATCTTGGCGCAGGCGATCGGGCGCTGGGGCAACTATTTCAACAGCGAACTCTACGGCCAACTCATCACCAACCCGGCCCTTCAAAAATTCCCCATTGCCGTTCTTATCGACGGGCAATACTACGAGGCGCTCTTTTTCTATGAGAGTATGCTGAATCTTCTTGGCTTCGTTTTGATTATATGTTTGTTCTGGTACATAAAGGACAAAGGCGTTGCAACAGGAGCCTACTTCATCTACTACGGCACTGTTCGATTCTTCCTTGAACCAAGGCGCCAAGCAGAATACATTTTAAAACTCGGAAAGTGGCAAATTTCAAGGGTTATGAGCCTCGTGATGATCCTCATCGGGATTGGCATTTTGACCTATGTTATAATCGCACATTTCAAATCTAAGAAAAAGGAGCAGACAAGTGAAACAGAAAAAGCTGTACACACAAACTGAGGTTGACGAGTATGTTCGCGACCTTATGACCAAGAGCGAAATCGCGCTGTCGAAACAGGCCGAGCGTCTTGAACAAGAGAACAAAGAAAAACAGCAACTTTCCGCTGCTCTTGAAGAGTATAAGCAGAAGGAAAAGTCCATTTCGCGTCTGCTCATTTTGTCCGAGCGCAGAGCAAAATTTCTTGAAACAACAACGCGTTCGCGCTGTGCGATTGAAATTGAGAGGCTCGCGCGCCTCGTTGAAAAGTGGGACGACTTCTTCTCCCACCTCAACTCCACCTATAACGCCGAGGACAAAAACAAACTTGACGAGTTCAAAAATGAACTTTCAGCAACCATTGATTCCATGCTTGAAATGGAAAACTTGGTCAGCGATAAGCCACTAAGCGACTCCGAGAAAGCACTCGACAGCGAAATCAAACGCCTTTCTGTTATCAAAGACAAGAAGAAAACCGAACTTGACACGCGCTTTTCAAACCTTGTGAAAGAGTTCAATATGAAAATCGGCGATAGTGCAACGCGCAAGCGTGGGCGCCCAAAGAAAGATAGCTTAGCAAACGTCAAAGATATTGAAAAAGAGCTAAACAAGAAGAAAAAGTCTCAAAGTCCTGTCTATCCTCCTGTTAGCGAAAGCGGGTTCGACTTCGAGGAAGCCCTCAACCCTACCGACAGCCTTGAAGATATCATGAAAGACCTCTTGAATGGCACCTAGCGGTAACATTTATCGCCTTCGGCGAATGACATTCGCTTTTGCAAAGCGAATTACATATTCAACTTCGTTGAAATTACATATCGCCTTACGGCGAATATTTACAAATAACGCTATTTGTGGTATAATTATTGATATGGAGAGGTTACAAAATGATAGATGAAAGAATATCCGCAGCTCAAAAATTTTTAGATGCTCATCAAAATGTGGAAAAAATTGATTTTTATATCCGCTCAATAGAAGAAAAAATTGAAAATATAGACAAGCAGATAAACGCAAGAAAGAGCGAACAGAGTGATCTTGCCCATGAATCTAATGAAATTAAATATGACATGGAGTACTATTACGACTACAGAATTGTGAGAGAGCGTGGGCAAAAGAGGCTTGCATATATTGATGGCAGATATGGTGTCTTGCAAAAAGAAATTGAGGAGTTAGAAAAAGAAAAAGCCGACTATATTGCCAAAACCGAAGAACTTGGCGTTCAAAAGGAAGCCGCAAAACGCAAGCTTCGCGCGTGCGACAAAGCCCTTGCAAAACTCTATAAAGACCCCAAAAAAGATAGCGGAAGTTCGGATGCGCCTGAGCCTATCGCCTAAGTATTTCGCCTAACGAAAATGACATATCGCTTTTTCAAAGCGAATTACATTTCGCCTTGCGGCGAATTGATTGATAAGAAAATTTATTTTGTGGCAATTAAAAAGGAACAAATTAACAAATCAAACTAAAAGGCAAAAAATATCCACCTGAAAAGGTGGAATTTTTCTGTCTATTTTTTGTTTTGCCTCTCTTTTTTATAGATATAAAGAACACTGCCGTCATCATAAAATTCGAACTTTTCCCTGCCAAGACGGTCAATCAATATGTTAAGAAGGCTATCAATTTTCTTGTTGCTCTCTATTAACTCTTCTGCCGAAAGCTTTTCTTTGCTTTTTAATATACGAGTGATTTCTTTGTGCTCCTCAGTTTCATAAACACTCTTGTCACCAGTATCGTCGGCATAGCTTTCAAGTTGCAAGTATGTGTGATAACATCTCAAAGATTCGCCGCAATAATC
>CANQQH010000070.1 GCA_947625955.1 uncultured Clostridia bacterium
GAGAATCATGCAGTTTGGTGCATTCGTTGAGCTTACTCCAACTGTTGACGGAATGATCCACATTTCAAAACTTTCAAACAAGAGAGTTGAAAGAGTTGAAGATGTTGTTAACGTTGGAGATAGAGTTGAAGTTGAAGTTATCAAGATTGACGAGCGCAAGAGAGTTGACCTCAAACTCATCAAAAAACTCTAATAATAAAAAAACAATAAATCATCGCTGGCTTTTGGCGGTGATTTTTTTGCGCTTGCGAGGCTTAGGGAAAACACATGAAAATCAATAATTTTCTTGCAAATGGCAAAATAAATGTAGTTTTTCACACTTTTTGACCATATTTTTGCGTTTTTTGAAGGAGTGAAAAAGAATTTGAAATTTTGTGTTGACAGCTTTGTTTTCTGCATATTATTTTGTAGGAGCAAAAAAATGAACAAAGCAAAACAAAATTTAATTCAGCATATTGTTATCAATCTTGGGCTGCTTGCAATTCTTGTTGTGACGATTGCGGGCTGCGGATTTTTTAATTCCATGGAGGCGGTGACGGCGTTTAGGTCGTATAGAGGTGTGATATATGCTGGCAACGAAAAGAGCGGGAAAGTAGCGCTCATGATAAATGTTTATTGGGGCACCGAATATCTTTCTTCAATGCTTGACACTTTGAAAAATGAAGATGTGAAGTGTACATTTTTTGTTGGCAAAACCTGGGTCGAGGAAAATCCTGAAATGCTCAAACGAATTTTTGATGAGGGGCACGAAATTGGGAACCATGGTTCAAACCATCTTTCACATGCGCGCCTTAGCTATGAGCAAAACGCAAGCGAAATCAGCGGCTGCCATGATGAAGTTTTGAAACTTGTTGGGGTGAAGATGAATTTGTTTGCGCCGCCAAGCGGGAATTATAGCGACACGACTGTGAAAGTTGCAAGCGACCTTGGCTATAAAACCATCCTCTGGACACACGACACTATCGACTGGCGTGACCAAGACACGAACCTTATTTTCAAAAGAGCGACCGAGGAAACTGAGAGCGGAGACCTCATTTTGATGCATCCAACCAAGTGCACCATGGAAGCACTTGAAGATATCGTCAGGGCGATTAAAAGTAAAAAACTGGCACTTTCTACCGTCTCTGATACAATTAAGGACTAAAAAACTTGTATAATTTTTTGAAAAACATTAAAATCTGTTTTTATTAACAGATTTTTTTATGTTATACTAGACTAGAAAAATGCTAAGGAGAAAATTTTATGGCTCTGAAAATTTATCCAAATGGGCTCAGGTTGTCGATTATCAATAAAAACCAATCGAAGTTGGTGAGCGTTTGCTTGACCATAACGAGCGGCACGCAATCTGAAAAAAACTATGAGGCGGGAGTGAGCGAATTTATGTCGCGTATGCTTTTGATGGGAACGAACGAACACCCTTCAAAAGAACTTCTCAGCGCCTACGCAAAAAGTAATGGTATTGTTCTTTCAACAAGCAACACAGCCGAAAGCGTCATTCTCACGGCGCTCACAACAACCGAGAATATTCAAAAGGCTCTCGATGTTCTTTGCGAGATAGTTTTTGATTCTCAGTTCGATTCAAAAAGTGGCGACATTGTTCGTGCTAGCATGATGGCGGACATCGCCAAACTTCAAGAAAATCCTTCGTATATTTTGGAAAGGCTAACAAACCAAGCGCTGTTTTATAGAACAGGGCTTGCAAACCCAAAGTATGGAACAATAACAACAATCGCAAGGATGAAAAGCCAAGACGCAAAGGACTTTTTGGATAGGGTGCTGACGCCAAAGAACACCGTTATCTCTATTGTTGGCGATGTTGATGCTGACGAAATCTATGAGCAAGTGATGAAAACTTTCTATTCGAAGTTCATCGACGGCGGTGACTACAAGAAACTCAAATTTGTTGCTCCAATCGAGGGCTTTGTTGGTGGTGAAAGAACGAAGAACAAGAAACTTAATCAAAGCAGAATGTTTCTAAGTTTTCCATGCCTCAACTATAAAAACTCGCGAAAATACGCGCTCAGCATCATGGAGCCGCTTATTTTGAAACATATTCGCAGCAAGTTTGCATATGAGAATTACTTCCACAGCGAGGTTGTGACGCATGAACTCTTTGCAAACAACGGAAAACTAACAATCGAAACCATGGTTGACTATGACAGCGCGAAGAAGTATCTTGACACAGTTGTTGAGGCGCTCAAAGAGCTTAAAGAGAAGAAACTGACCGAGCAAGATTTCGAGCTCGAAAAAAATTCATTTATTGTGAAATTCCTCTATCAAAACGACAAAAGCTCTGACCTTGCAATTTCAGCTGCAAGAGAAGTTGCGGTTTTGAAGCAAAGTTATTCGCTCACAAGCGAACTGCTCAAAATTGAGCTTTTGACCGTTAGTGATGCCAACAAGATTCTTGACGAAATCCTTGATTTCTCAAAACTCTATGTTGCGTATTTGGGTGGTCAAATCGACATCAATACTCTTGACTATATTGACTAATTGTGGGTGAGGTAGATTTCCTTGGTTAACAAAACAAAATCCAATCGTTCAAGTTCAACAAAAAAGAGCATAAGTATTATCTCAATAGTCTTTTCTATTGTTGTTTTTATCTTTGCACTCGTGCCAAAACTTTTGCATATTGGCTCTTTTTTCCAAGGTGTTTTTGGCGTTATGATATACCCAATCTGCGTTTTGATAACCCTTGTGAACATTGCGAAGCTCCTGTCGCTTCGCTATTCGTTTGACGCGAGATTCACAACCTTTATTATAATAAGCTTCGTTGCATTGCTTGGATTATTCCACACAATCTTTTCATCCAAAGTTTTGCTCTCAACCTACAAGACCTTTAATGATTTTGGCGCCTACCTGAAAGCGACCTATACACTCAAACATGGCATAACTGTTGGTGGGCTGATTCTCAGCATACTTGTATTTTTGCTAAGAGCCTTGATAGGTGTTGGCGGGGCATATGTTGTGTTTGCAATTACGGCAACACTTTTCATCGGCCTCACAATCGACTATGCTGTCAATGTTCGCAAGAAAAAAAGAAGCGTTATTGTTAACAACGCGCAGCAAAGCGAGAAGCCAGACTTTGACGAAAACAGTGGACTTAGCACAAGTGAATATAGTTTTTTGCCTGAAAAACAGGAAGAATCAAACATTGATTTGACAACTTTTGAAAGCAGTCCTGCACCTGCTCAAACTGAAATGAACAGCAATTTGTTTGAGCCAGAAACTAACTTTAATTATAGTTTTAGTGACCAGACGGCAGAAGACGAAAAAACGCAAAATGACGAGCGAGAAAGTGCAAAAAGCGTGTTATTTGGCTCAAATTTCCAAGAAAATTCGCAAAATAACGAGACGAAAGAAGATGCAAATGAGCCAAAAAGTGCGCATGAAATTTTGTTTGGTGACCGCCAAACAACCATTCCAAACATCTTTGATAGGTCAAGTGAGGAACGCGACGCTTGGAGGCGCCAGTATGCATCGCATCCGCTTTCATATCATGATGAGCCAAAGGCAGAAGATGAAGACAAAGAAGAATCAACTTTTGAAAAAGATGATTGCGCAATAAAAACAAGTTGGGGTGAATATCGCCCAACAAGTTCATTTAATTCCGGCTCGACCGTTGATGATGTTCAATCTTCAAGGGCAAGAGATCTTTCTCGTGCTCGCTCCATAAGGCGCGACGAACCACTCAAACAAGAAGAGAGTGCCGAGGAGGCGCCAAAGGCTGAGGAGCCAAGGCAAAATATTTTTGATAACACGCGCATACGCGAGCGAAGAGACATAAGAGAGCGAACAAGCGTTTCAAACTTCAATAAAGAATCAAGTGAAGAACCTGTTCAAGACAACTCATCGCGTCTCAATGAGCGCCGCGTTGGTGACATCTTGGCAAACGCTTCAAATCTTGGGGTTGAGAGAAGAGAACAGTCGCTTGGGATTGAGCAGCCTCTTGGCGGTGAAAGAAAGGAATCCTTCTCGTCAATTCTCGATAGCAATCGTCGTGCGGCTGTTCGTGAGGAAAAACCTCGCCAGGTAACGCAACAAAATATGTTCACGCAGGTTAGTGGGCCATACACTCCGCCACCAACCAATATTCTCAATCTCTATAAAGAGGACCATGAGGACTATTCGGCTGAATACAAGGCGAAGTCTGAAATTTTGGAAAACACACTCTCAGCTTTCAAAATTCCTGCGAAGGTCATCAATGTTGTTCGAGGTCCAAAGGTCACAAGATATGAACTTTCCATGCCAACAGGTATTGCCGTTAACAAGATTTTGCAATACGACAGAGACATGTCGATGAATCTTGCAACCAAGAGCGGCGTTAGAATTGAAGCGCCAATTCCAGGCAAGAACGCCTTTGGTGTTGAAGTTGAGAACGCGAAGTCATCGAATGTTGGGCTGAGGGAACTTTTGGAGTCGCCTGAATATGTGAATTTCAAAGGTCCTTTGCCAGTTGCAGTTGGAAAGAACATCTCTGGTGAAGTTGTTATCAAGAGCCTTGCAAGAATGGTGCATATGCTTGTTGCGGGTTCAACCGGCTCGGGAAAATCCGTCTTTTTGCACTCGCTCATCATGAGCCTTATGTATAGGCACTCGCCAGAAGAACTACGATTTATCATGATCGACCCAAAGAGGGTTGAGTTTTCGCGCTATAACAATATGCCTCACATGATGCTTCCTGAGATTGTCAATGAGTGTTCAAAAGCTGTGAACGCGCTCAACTGGGCAGTGAAGGAAATGGAAAGGCGCTATGACCTTTTGGAAAAGAACAGATGCCAAAAACTCGAACAATTCAACAACTGTCCTGCTGTTAAGAATGGCGAGGAGAAGAAACTGCCATATCTTGTTATTGTTGTTGATGAGCTTGCCGAACTCATGAGCGTTGCAAAGAAAGAAGTTGAAGGCAAGATTCAAAGAATAACTCAGCTTGGTCGTGCTGCGGGCATACACATGGTCATTGCAACGCAGCGTCCTTCAACGGATATTATCACTGGCGTTATCAAAAACAACATGCCAACCAGAGTTGCGCTCTCGCTTGCAAGTGGTATTGACTCTCAAACGGTCATCAACCAATACGGCGCTGAAAAGTTGCTTGGTTGGGGCGACATGCTCCTTTCCGCGCAAGATAGCAACCAGATCGTGCGTTTGCAAGGTGCGTTTGTGTCGGATGAAGAGATTGAAAAAATCCTCGACTTTATCAAGGCGCACAATGCGTGCGTTTATGACGAAGAAGTGCAGAAAGTTATCAATGCTGAGCCTGAAAAAGAGCAGGGCTCCGACGACGACGGCTCCTCTTCATCGGACGACAGAATGGACGAACTCATGCCTCAGGCGCTCAAACTCGTTATGAAGAACGGGAAAGCGTCGATATCCATGGTTCAGCGCAGGTTCAGCGTTGGCTATGCAAGGGCAGCGAGAATCATTGACCAGATGGAAACACATGGCTTTATCGACGGCGGAATTGGCAACAAGCCGCGCGACATAAAGATCACGATTGAAGAATACAACAATTTGTTTGGTAATTTTGACGGAGATTAATAGGAGGATAAAAATGCAAAAAGACAAAAAACTTGTTGGCGTTATATCTCTTGGGTGCGACAAAAACAGGGTTGACAGCGAGCATATGCT
>CANQQH010000071.1 GCA_947625955.1 uncultured Clostridia bacterium
GCGGGGGTGGCGGCGCTCAAAAAACTTGGGTTCCATGCCGTTTTTGATATGAATAGCGCTGCGGATTTCACAATCTTGGAAGAGGCTCACGAATTTTGCGAGCGCCTCGAAAAGAACGAAAACTTGCCACTCTTCACAAGCTGCTGCCCGGGGTGGGTCAACTATGCAAAAAAGCTATATCCGTCTCTTTTGAAAAACCTCAGCTCGGCAAAGAGTCCGCAACAGATGTTTGGCTCGCTCATCAACAAAATCTATGGCGATTCAATCGGCGTTACCCCTCCTGATGTTTTCGTTGTTTCGCTTGTTCCATGCCTTGCAAAGAAGCTTGAACTTCAAGAGAAAGACATCAACTATTGCGTGGGGCTTGACATTGACGTTGCGATAACAACAAAGGAACTTGCAAGTTTCATTAAGTATAATAATATTGATTTTAACGCGCTTGAAGATAGCGAGTTCGACGATTTCTTCGGCTCAGCTTCGGGGGCAGGGGCAATCTTTGGAAACACGGGCGGCGTTATGGAGGCAGTGCTGAGAACGGTCAACGACACTCTCAGCAAAACTGAGCAAAAGAAACTTGACTATGAAATGGTTCGCGGGCTCGATGGCATCAAAAGGGCAAAGGTGAAGATCGGCGGCAGGGAAATCAGCCTTGCTGTTGTTATGGGACTTATGAATGTTCCAACAATAATTGAAGAACTTGAACAAGACCCAAACAAGTATCAATTCGTTGAGGTCATGGCGTGCGAAGGCGGCTGCATTGGTGGAGGTGGGCAACCAATTAATCCTGCCGTTCCAAGAAAGGAAATGCTTGCCGCTCGCGCGAAAGGGCTCTATGCCGGGGAGAAGCGATGCCTTGAAAGAAAGGCGCACAAAAACCCAATGGCGAATAAGATTTATAATGAATATCTCGGTGGTGTTGGCAGCGAACTTGCGAAAAAAATGCTGCATAGAGAGTTCAAATAGATGGTTTTTGCGAAAAATAGATAACATTTGAAAGCATAACACTTGAAAAACCCATAAAACACGCAAAATTGTTGAAAAGTATAGCAAAATATGCGTGTTTTTTGTTTATTTTTGATAAAATGCGTCAGTAAAAATTATAATTTTGGCGTTTTTGTGGTAGGCTAGAATTGAGCGTGTGATGAGGGGCTAAGGAGAAAAACTTGGAAATTTACAATCTTATTTGTGGATATTCCCTTGAAGTTTTGCTAGTTGCACTCTTGGCTTTCGTTTTGACGCAAATCATCAAATTGCCTATCAAAAAGGCAACAAGCAAGCTCGATGAAAGCAAAAGAAAGATGGTGAACGTTGTTATCTTGTTCATTCCGCTTTTGATAAGCTTTGTTTCTTTCATTTTGCTCTATGGCATCAGAGACGGCAAATTTTTTAGCATGAAAATGCTAATAAATAGTGTCAGCGCGTTCGTGCTTTCACTTTCGCTCTATGCAATTTTTTCACGAATCTTGCTTGTTATAAAGGGTATTTGCGAAGGAAAGAATAGCATCAATAGTGAACTTGGCAAAGACACAATCGACTACATCAAAAACATCATCAAGGAACTGAGCAAAGAACTGAAACTTGATAGCAAAGAACTAAATAAGCTGACAAGCGAACTTAGTAAGCTCGAAAGCCTTCGCCAGTTGCTCCTCGGTGATACAGTTTGTGTTGATGAGCAGAAACTTTCAGCTGTTTCAAAAGATATAAGTGACCTCACGCAAAAGAAAAGTGAAGTTGCTCAGTCGGTTGCACTTCTCAACGAAAAGCTACAAAAATACACCGAAAAACTCTATAAAAAATAGAGCCTAATAAGCCAAAGGTGATGTTTGTGCTTGACAAAATCGGCATCCACGCATTACAATAACACCAATACAATATTGTATTGGTGTTATTTTTTTATTTATATAATCTTCATTTTTGAGGTTGAAGTCCATGAAAAGAAAAAGTAAGAACTTTTTTTCAAGCAATATTTTGGTATTTTTATTCATAATTTTTGCAATATTTATTGAGTGCATAAGTCTTTGTTTTGTTGACCTGAAACCGCTCATCAGTTCTCCGCTCTACGGCATTTTGATTTTGCTTTTGGCAGTGAGCATTCTTCTTATCATCTCAAATCTCAAAGCGAAAGCGATAATTTCAATCTTTCTTCTCGCGGTGCAATCCGCATTCCAAATTGGTTTCATCTTTCTCTACGATTCAAACGGAACATTTTTTGAGTGGTCAATGATGAATCAACGCAACGACGCCTTTGCAACAATTGAAGATTGGAGTTTGAGGTGGGATTTGCTCGCCATTCTTGCGTCGGCGGTTGTGTTGTTTGCAATAATTGAAATTTTGCTTTTCAAGTTTCTCTACAAAAAGGATAGGTTCGAGGCCTACAAGAGTTCAAACTTTGTTAACGGCCTCACAACCTTGGTTTTGATTGTTTCATTGCTTTTTGTTGTTTCGCTTCCAACCATTTCGGCTTTTCACAATTCAAGGCTAACCTATGTTGAAAGGTATCTCTATGGTCCAAGCTTCAACAAGTATCAACGCCGCGGAATAACAGGCAACGCAATCTATGAATTTTTCGACGGGACATTGACCAACTCGTTCGTGAAGTATAGCAGCGCCAACCTTGAAAATTATCTCTATAATGAGGCAGACCCATATCTTGAAGAGAGCAGGTATCATGGAATAAGCAAGGGGAACAATCTTGTTTATATCTTGGTTGAGTCGTTTGAGTGGTATGCTTTTCTTGACAAGCTCACAGAGGAGCAGTCGCAAGAGCTATATCCAAATCTCAACAGGTTTATGGATTCGGGGCTCATCGCAACCAACTTCTATGCTCGCGAAAAGACAGACACCGCCGAAACCCTCGCGCTGCTTGGAAGCAATCCAACAAACAAGTTTGCAAACTATGATTTTCCAAACAACGAATATCCTTTCTCGCTTCCAAACTTGTTTAGAAACAGCGTTGAAGATAACCATGGAACGGTGAAGCAGATTGTGTCCTTCCACCAAAACGACGGCAGCTTCTATAATCGCAAAAAGTTCCATGAGAGCGTTGGCTTTGACGAGTTCTTCGCAATTGAAGACATGAAAGACTATGGCGTTGAAGACACTTGGAATCAAACGCTCGTGAAGGGCGATAGGACTCTCGACTCGCAAACGGTTGACGCGATGAAGGAAGAGATGTTCCCAAAGACCGAGAAAGGCGAACAGTTCATGACATTTTATATAACCTTCGCAATGCACGGCTACTATGAAAAACGCGACAACCTCGCTGAGCAGGGCTACTATGACAGGTTGGACGCTGCGAATGTTTATCCTGAGAGCGAAACAGACGACAAGGCAAACTCGCTGAGAACCTATGCAGCGGCTCTCATGGATTTTGACAAGGCGGTTGGCATCATGCTCGACACTCTTGAAGAAAATAATCAACTTTCAAACACAACCATCGTTATGTTTGCCGACCACAACACCTACTACGACAATCTCAGCTACTACGCAAAGGGCATTGAAGAAAAGTATAACAGCGAACTTTATCGCATCCCATTCATGATCTACGATGAGAAGCTCGTGAGCGCCTATGAACAGATTGAAAACGGCAAGCGCGAGATAACAAAGTTCACAACAACGGCAGATATTCTTCCAACCGTTCTTGACATTTTCGGCATAAAGGGGTATAAAAATCTCTATCTTGGAACGAGCATGTTCACAAGCGTTGAGAGCGTCATCTTTTCAAGAGCGTATGGAATTTTCATAACGGATAAGCTTGTTTGCTATTCAGCTAACGAGGTGCTCTTCACAAGAGACGACTACACTCAAAGCGACTTCGACAGCTTTATTGAAAGAGCAAAACAACATCTCAAAAAACTTGAAAAACTAGACATCATTTATAACACCAACTATTTCAAAACGTTTGAATATCAAAAGATTTGGCGCGGCGAATAGACCAAAAATAAAAGAGGAATTAACCATGCAAGAGTATAATTTTAGTGAAATTGAAAAAAAGTGGCAAAAGGTTTGGGAAGAGGAAAAAACCTTTGAAGTGAAAAACCACGTTAATGGCAAGAAGAACAAGTATATTTTGATAGAGTTCCCATATCCAAGCGGAATCGGGCTTCACATCGGGCACTGCCGCTCCTACACGGCGATTGATGCGCTCGTTAGGAAAAACAGGCTTGAAGGCTACAATGTGATGTTCCCATTTGGAACCGACGCCTTCGGTTTGGAAGCTGAAAGGCAGGCCATAAAGGAAAAGAGGGCGCCGCAAGAAGTTGTGCTTCGCAATATTGAAACTTTCAAAAAGCAAGTGAAGGCGATTGGTATCAGCTTCGACTGGTCAAGAGAAATCAAAACCTGCGACCCCGACTATTTCAAGTGGACGCAATGGCAGTTCATCCAATTTTTCAAAGCTGGACTTGTTGAAAAACGCGAGATGATGATAAACTACTGCCCGAACTGCGGTGGACTTGCTAACGAAGAGGTTGAAGACGGAAAGTGCTGCCAATGCCATAGCGAAACAATACAAAAATCCAAGAGTCAATGGGTTTTCAACATGACGAAATATGGCGAGCGCCTTGCCGACGACCTCAAAGAAACCGACTTCATGGAGCATATCAAAACGAGCCAGCTCAACTGGATTGGAAAGAGTGAGGGCGTTGAGGTTGATTTCGACATTGAGGGTGGCGGCAAGTTCTCAATTTTCACAACCTGCGTTGAAACTATCTATGGCATAACCTTCATGGTTCTTGCGCCTGAAAGCAAACTTGTTGACGAACTCAAACCTCGCATCAAGAACTGGAAAGATGTTGAAGCTTATCGCAAGCAAACTGCAAAAAAGAGCGAGTTTGAAAGAAAGGAACTCAACAAAGACAAAACCGGCGTTTGCCTCGAAGGCGTTTATGCAATTCATCCGCTGACCAACAAGAAAATCCCAATCTATATTGGCGACTTCGTTTTGGCATCCTATGGAACTGGCGCGGTTATGGCAGTTCCAACCCACGACCAGCGTGACTTTGAGTTTGCAAACAAGTACAACATCCGCGAAAGAATACAAGTTATCGACGGCAGAGACACTAGCGAGTGTGCGTTTGAAAAGCAAGACTATCTTGGAACTGGTGCGCGCCTTATCAATAGCGGAGAGTTCACTGGCCTTACGGTTGAAAAAGCCAAAGAGGAAATAACCAAGAAACTTATTTCAATGAACAGGGGCAGAAAGAAGCTCAATTTCAGGATGAGAGACTGGATTTTCTCGCGTCAAAGATATTGGGGTGAGCCAATCCCAATGGTATATTGCGAGCATTGCGGATGGGTGCCTGTCAGCGAAAAAGACCTGCCAGTGCTGCTTCCAAAGGTGAAGAACTATGAGCCAAGCAAGGAAGGGGATTCGCCTCTTGCGAAGATTGACGAGTTCGTCAACACCACTTGCCCAAAGTGTGGCAAAGCGGCAAAGCGCGAAACAGACACAATGCCTGGTTGGGCTGGTTCATGCTGGTATTTCATGCGCTATTGCGACCCACACAACGACAAGGAGTTCGCAAGTCTTGACGCGCTCAAATCGTGGTTGCCAGTTGACCTCTATAACG
>CANQQH010000072.1 GCA_947625955.1 uncultured Clostridia bacterium
CCTTCGACGCTTATCACGAGCACGGCGACCTTTCCCCCATGGAAAAGATATTCGCCGAAAGTTTGCTCGAAAATTTGGAAAAATATTTGAAAATCATAAATGGCAACTAGAAAGCATCGCAGCATGAAAAACAAAAGCGAGGGGGTAACCTCGCTTTTGTTATTTGAGTGGTTTGATATAATAAATCTTGTAGTGCGCCATGGTGATGTCAACGCTTATGTTTCCGTTGTTGTCGATAAGCCCAAACACCTTTCCACCGCTATTTTTGCTGACGCCTTCGAAATTGACGTTGCCAAGATTGTCTGCCTCAATTTTTGTGAAGATATACTCGCTCGCAAGCACATTCGTTTCGCCCGTTGTTATCTCGGTTTTTAGAATCTGGTCGCTCAGCCTGAAATAGAGATAGTCATTTGTTGCAACATATTGAATATCATGGTGTTTCAAATCATCAAGCGTTATTTCCTCAAACTCAAAGGCAATATGTTCATCATCGAGCCAAGTAACTTTTCGAATCTTGTCGAAGTATAAATTGTTAAGCTCGTCATTCTCGTAGTAGTAGTCAGCATTCTCGGTTGACTTGATTTTATTCTCGCTGTTTAGAAACACCTTCTTTGCGGCGAAATCTGTTTCAACAATGTTGCCATTCTCATCCACCATTTTGTCTGCTACGGATTCAAGCGACACATTGTTGAGTTTGCTATCATTAACATAGTGATACGCTATTCCGTTGACCGACCTATAAAATTTCTCGCACGTGTTCAAACCGTCGCTAGTAAGTAGATAGTTGTTTAACCCAAATTGGAGAAATACATTGTCGTATCTATCAACAAAGAACATGTCAGTTTTGAGACCCGTTTCTTCATAGCTAAAAATCTCTCTCACAACAAGCTCTTCGTTTTCAACCGCAGCTTTATAGATAACGTCAATAACCCAGTCGCCATCGTAGTGGTTGGTTGAACAGAAATATATTGCAGAGTCGCTCTCAAAGTAATCATAGATTCTTTTGCCACTTGTATAACGATAAAGTTCGCCACAGGCATCTAGCGAATAGTAGAATATACCATTATTGGTATTTTTGCCCAATTTTTCCAGCGAATAGAACTTGCCCGTTCTGTTATCTATAATATACGATTTGTATTCGTTAGAAAAATAATCTTTACCATCGGGTTCAACAAAGAAACAACCATATTCCATATTCACATAATCAACGGTGGTGAACATGACGATTGAATAGTCTTTGAAGGAATGGAATCCAACAACTCTTGGTTTTATCTTGTGCTCAACGCCGCCGTCTTTTTCTTTGGAGTATTTTATTTCTTCAACCTCACCGTTATCGTTAACCCCAACCAACTTTGCATCTTTAATCTGGTCAGCGTCGTCATATGCAAAGGCAACGTTCTTCGACGACTTTTGATTTTCTGTTCCAACGCCAATTGCTGAATAGCTTGCAAAGTTTGCAATGAACATGTTGTCAAGGTCAAACTTTCCAGAACTGGTCAGCCCGATAATGAGCCCACTTATTGCAAATGGCGGTTATCATGCGCCAACTGAGTTTTTTCTTTGCTGGTTTGTTTTTCATTTCAAGAACGGGAGCTTGCTTTTCGGCGTAAACTCGGTCAAGGATTATCTTTGCTCTTTCGCTATTAGTCTTCATTTTCCCCCTCCTCAAAAACATAATTTTCTTTTTTCAAAACGCCGTTGAGTTTCTTTTTTGCTCGTTGTTTAAGGCTTTTTGCCGCCTCACACGAAAGCTCCAGAATCTCAGCGACCTCGTCAAGTTTCATGCCCTCAATATAGGAAAGATACAAAACTTGCTTATATTTTATCGGCAACTTGCCCATTGCCTCATAGAGCTTCTTTTTCTTCAAACTGGAAAAGAACTTTTCTTCAATATAATAGTTATCGTTCAGCACCTCGTCTGAGAGCGGAACAATACGCTTTTGAGATTTCAAATGATTCAGCGCCCTCGACCTCGCGCACTTATAAACATAGGCCCTGAACTGGTTTTCACTTTCGAATTTCAAGCCGTTTTTAATGAGCACAACAAAAATGTCCATCATGAGGTCCTCGGCGGCATGAACATCCTTTGTGAACGCGTTGATATAGGCAACGAGACGGTCGCCATACTCATTAAGAGCACTTTCAAGCGCTTGCTGATTTGATAAATCGCAGTAGTAGTTGTCTGTCATCATCTTTTCCTCTTGCATATATAATAACAAAATCCCAGCCAAAAAGTGCCGCAAAAACTTGATATTTATAAAAAATATTTTTTGCACACTTTCGAAAATGAAAAACCCCCAAAGTGTTGGGGGAATTTTCTTTATATCAACTTGTCAAGAAGTTCGTTGAGCTCTGGGATTTTGTAGATTCTGTGGTAGCCGTCAAAATGGTTGTAGCCCTTCAAATACATTGGCTTTGCCTTGAAGTCTTTTATGAATCTTTCAAAGCACTCAATGTTTTTGTCGTCTTCGTCTGAATAGAGGCAAACAATGTTTTTCAGCTTCTTTGCGCAAATAATCTCTTGTTTTTGATGAACGAAACAATTGAAAAGCCGATTATTAGCAAGATGAAACCCACGCTCGTGAATAACGATAGCGTTCTCATGCTTTCAACCATGCCACCATTGACCATTATTAGTGTGTGTTGCAGAGTGAGAACGGACACAATCGCGCCGATGATGTTGAGTTCTTTCAGCAAAATGGTTGTTGGGTTTTGCGACTTTTTTGACCTCGTGTAGTTCACGATCGCAACAACGATTTTATACACGCAGAACACCGCCATCGCAATCGCTGGGATGAGTCCAAACTTCACATCGCGCGGCTCGGTCACCATCAAAATAATTGGGGCAATCAGGCAAAAATCCATCACGAACACGATGATCGACGAAACCTTATAGTTGGTTATGCGCGTTTTGAGTTTCTCCTCGTCGCTTCGCCTGGCAATTATCATCTCAGCCATTAATGCCCCAACGATAATTAATGTTAGCAACAAATAATAAATTGAAATGCCGATTGCGAACGCATTTCGAAAGTTGATGCCCAGAAACAAGTTATAGCCAACAAACGCAAGATTTATTGCAAGCGAAAGAACAGCCATCAAAACAGCCCGTCGCTCGAAATTACTCTTCATACGTTGCAAGTTTTCATTTTCACTCATATCTCTATTATAAAACATTCAAAAGAAAAATCAACCAAGAGAAGCCAAAAGTTGCTTTGAACTTTTCACCCCTTCCCCTTTCGACGCATAAAATATTAGTGGTACCACAAAAGGAGAAAAGAAAATGAGTATTATTTCAAACGAGGCTTCGGCAACCTACACTTTCGCCGGCGACGCCTCTCAATTCACATCAAACAGCAACAACCACACCATGACCCTTCAACTTGAAAATGGCTTAGACCTCACGAAGTCGTCAGTCCCAACAACCTTCGTTGCTGGCGACATCATTACCTACACGCTGAGAATCACCAATTCAAGCGGGAGCTTCTTGTCGGGCGTTCGCGTTGTTGACGACCTTGGCGGCGGCAACCTTGCCTATGTTGTTGGAAGCGCAAGCCTCAGCACGCTGTCAACTTCCTATCCTGCGACTCCAAGCGCAACAAATCCGCTCACTTTCGTTTTGCAGGAATTGAACGTTGGGCAAACAATGACGCTCACCTATAAAGCGCAAGTTATTTTCAGCTTGCCAGCAAGCGTTTCAACAATCACCAACTCGGTTCAAGTCACTGGCTACACGGCGTCTGGCACTGTTGAAAACTCAACCAGCGCGGTCATCACAAAGAGAAACGCAATGAGCCTTTCCATCGCAAAAACTTCAAGTGCATCAACGGTGATGCCTAACCAAAGCTTCAACTATATTCTCTCTATCAACAACCCAAACAGCGTTGCAAGCACGATTGTTAATATAGTTGACCAGTTCGTTTCAAACTTCGTTTTGAGCGGCATCACAATAAAAATCGGCTCGGGCATGACAGTGACCCTTCTTGCCAGCGACTACACCTTCACCGCCGACAAATTGTTGACCATCTCGTCAGTTAGCGGCGCTGCAATCACCATTCCAGCAACCTCAACTGCAATCTTCACAATCACCGGCAGCTTCACAGCATAGAAAAGTCAAAAAACTAAAAAGCGGTATGCCATTGGCCCTCCGCTTTTTTACTTTCTAAAACTTTGCCTGATTTTTCTATTGAGAATTTTTGCGTATTTCCGCAAAAATTCTCAATAGAAAGTTTGACAGCAGGGCTCACTCTTGCTATAATAAAGAAAAAATGAGGTGTTATATGGAAATTGCAAGGGATTTTTATTTGCAAAAGCTTATTGACCACAAGCATAATGGTTTGGTCAAGGTCATAACGGGCGTTCGTCGATGCGGCAAGTCATACTTGCTTTTTACTCTTTTTCACAAACACCTTTTGAAAGAGGGTGTCCCAAAAGATCATATTATCAAGGTTTCGCTTGAAGATTACGGCAACCGCAATCTCCTGAATCCCGATGAACTCTATGCGTTTGTTAAATCCAAAGTGGTTGACGAAGCCGAATATTACATTCTCTTGGACGAGATTCAGCTGGTTCCCAACTTTGAAAGCGTTGTTAATGGTTTTTTGCACATCCCAAACGCCGACATCTATGTTACTGGAAGCAATTCAAAGTTCTTGTCGAGCGATATCATCACCGAATTTCGCGGCCGCGGCGACGAGATTCGCGTTTTCCCACTTTGCTTCAAAGAATTTTATTCAACTCTTGAACCAAACACACCTTTTATAAAGGCTTGGCTTCAATATGCAACCTATGGTGGGATGCCGCAATGCTTAAAAATGAAATCGGACGGAGACAAAGCAAAGTATTTGCAAGACCTGTTTTCAACAACCTATATCGCTGATATAATCAATCGCAACAATTTGCGCGGCAACACTGAAATCAATGAACTCACTGATATTCTTGCTTCATCTATCGGTTCGCTCACCAACCCTTTGAAACTCTCAAACACTTTCAATTCGCAAAAGAAACTCAAACTTTCAGCCAACACAATATCAACCTATATTGACTATTTGCAGGACTCTTTCCTCATCGAACGCGCTATTCGCTATGATATCAAAGGCAAAAAATATATAAACACGCCATCAAAATATTACTTCGTTGATGTTGGCCTCAGGAACGCAAGGCTCTCTTTCCGCCAACAAGAATACAACCATATCATGGAAAATGTTGTTTATAATGAGCTAATATTGCGCGGCTACTCAGTTGATGTTGGGATTGTGGAAAGCAATCTCAAAGAAAAAGACTCGTCGCAACGAAAACAACTTGAAGTGGATTTTGTTGCCAACCTAGGTAACCGACGATATTATATTCAATGTGCATATCAAATGCCAAACGAGGAAAAACGCCAACAGGAACAAGCCTCACTTCTTGGCATTGGCGACGCTTTCAAGAAAATTATCATTGTTGGCGACGAGGTGCTGACTGGCTACAATGAACAAGGAATTTTGATTGCTTCGCTATCCGACTTTCTGCTCAACCCTGAA
>CANQQH010000073.1 GCA_947625955.1 uncultured Clostridia bacterium
ATAAACTAGACCAAGAAAACTCGTCGAAGTTTGAGCGCTACTTTCAAAAGGTTGCGGACGAAACAACACTTTATAATTTCTAATTTAATAAAAAAGGAGATAAAAAATGAGAATTTTGGTGACCGGAGGTGCGGGGTATATCGGCTCGCACACATGCGTTGAACTGCTGCAAAACGGCTACGACGTTGTGACGCTGGATAACTACTCAAACTCATCAGCTGAGAGTTTGAATCGTGTTGAGAAAATTACAGGCAAGAAAGTGAAAAAGTATGAGGGAGACGTGCGCGATAGAGCCATCCTTGAAAAGATTTTCAGCAAGAACAAGATTGACTGGGTCATCCACTTCGCTGGGTTGAAGGCGGTTGGGGAGTCTTGCAAAAAGCCGATTGAATACTACAATAACAACATTGTTGGAACACTTGTTTTGCTTGATGAAATGCGAAAACATGGTTGCAAAAGAATTGTATTTTCTTCATCGGCAACCGTGTATGGCACGCCAGAGAAGTTGCCTCTTGACGAGCAAAGCAAAGTTGGCGGAACAACAAACCCATACGGCACTAGCAAGTATATTCAAGAGTTGATTTTGAAAGATTTGTATGCGTCTGACTCGGCTTGGACGATAGTGCTTTTGAGATACTTCAATCCTATTGGCGCGCATGAAAGCGGCTTGATTGGTGAAGACCCAAAAGGCATTCCAAACAACCTTCTGCCATACATCGCGAAAGTTGCGATTGGTGAGCTAAAAGAAGTTGGTGTGTTTGGAAACGACTACCCAACGCCAGACGGAACGGGCGTGCGCGACTATATTCACGTTGTTGACCTTGCGAAAGGACATGTTGCGGCGATCAACAAACTTGGTGACGCTGGCATCTATACCTACAATCTCGGCACTGGAAAAGGTTACAGCGTTCTTGAAGTGCTTCATGCGTTTGAAAAAGCGTGCGGACACAAATTGCCATACTCCATAAAACCACGACGAGACGGCGACATCGCTGAATGCTATGCAAACACCGCCAAAGCCAAGGCCGAACTTGGCTGGGAAGCGGAACTTGGCATTGACGAAATGTGTGCTTCGCTTTGGAACTGGCAAAAGAAAAACCCAAATGGGTATAGGAAATAAAACAACTTGAATTTTGTTTGAGGAAAATATGGAAGTTGAGATAATGCTTGCAACCAAACCCGAAAGCGCTGAGATTGAGAAGCTAAGCCAAAAGTTTGCAGACGAAAAATGCTGCAATAATATCATTGCCGACACAAAGGAATTTTTTGCTGAAAGGAACGTGTTTGTTGCAATTTGTAAGAACCAGATTGTTGGCTATTGCTATGGAGATATTGGCGAGGAGAAAAACAAAAGGTCGTTCGCAGAGGCTGGCGATAAATATTACGAACTTGAAGAAATCTATGTTTTGCCAGAATTTAGAAGCAATAAAATCGGCAAAAAATTATATGATGTTTGTGAGGCTTATGCTTTGAAAGAGGGCTGCAAAACAATAAGGCTCAATGCGGTTTCCAAGAACTATCAGCAACTTTTGAAATTCTATATTGATGACCTTGGAATGGATTTTATAAGTGCGTTTTTGGTGAAGAAAATAAAATGAGTGCAGGGCGGAATGCCTCGCCTTTTTGTGTTTGAGAGGCGCAAACATTTTGCGTTTGATGTTTTGTGTGGTAAACTGGGCGTGTGAGGAGATATCTATGGACAAGTGGCAAGAAATGAAAAATGAAATTGACAAGCATTATAAAAATGTTGGAGTACATACTGAATGGTCGCCGTTCGTTACTGGCAATGAAGTTGTGGCGGCGGTTGAGGATGAGAACGGTAAGATTTGGACGGGCATAAATATCGAAACGGCGTGCGGGGTTGTTTGCCTTTGCGCTGAGCGCGTTGCACTACTGAAAATGGTGACCGAATCGAACACGGTTGTTGTGAAAAGACTCTTGGCATATGACGAACTTTTGCCAAAGAAAGAACTAAACAACTGGGCACCATGTGGAGCGTGCAGAGAGTTTTTGATGCAGCTTTCAAACAAGAATAAGGATTGCGAAATCCTGACAGATTGGGAAACAAAAGAAACGATAAAACTCAGCGAACTTATACCTAATTGGTGGGACGAAGAGAGATTTGATAAAAAATAGTGCCGCAACAAAAAAACACAAAATAGCACCATTATATGTGTAAAAAGTGCTTCAAAACACTAAAAATAGCAAAATAAATCAAAATTTACGATAATTTATTTTTTGCAAAATATATTAAGGAGAAGAGTATGTATTATAGGTATGAGAACACTGACATACTAAAAAGGGCGAAGTCACCATTTGAAATTTTTGATAATATGAATGTATATTTGGTTCGCCATGGCGAGTCGGTTTCAAACGCGCTTCAAAAGAGACTAAAAGAAGATGGCAAGATTCTTGACGAGGACCAAAAGCTTGAAGATGCAAAAATCACTTTGACAGAAAAGGGTATTTGGGAATCGAAGGAAGTTGGCGAGAAGCTTGCAAAACATCTAAACTTGAATAGCAAAGAAATGAAGAAAACTTTGGTTTTGGTTTCGCCTTATGAGAGAGCAAGAGAGACTTTTGAAAATGCCAATGAATTTATGAAGTTTGATTTTGAAGATGACAATGTTTTTGTTCTCAACGATTTGAGGGAGCAATCCTATGGTGCATTCAGCATGATAGATAAATCCATAAAGCGCAAGAACTACGGCAATATCTATGACGAGTGTCAAAGAAGTACGCTGTCTTTTTTCAAGCCACAGCTTCTTGGTGAGTCGCCAGCCGATGTTGCGTCGAGGCTGGATAGTGTTATCACTTTCATTGAAAAATTTAATGCAAAATCGCCAATAAAAAATGTTGTTGTTTTTGCGCATCGAAATGTCAACAAATGTATGCTCATGAAGATCTTGAATCTGCCAGCTGAATTTTATGATGACTTCGACCAAAGCAAAAACGCACACGTAATATGCGTTGAAAAGGGTAAATTCAAGGAAATTGATTTCTAAGGAAAAAGGATACAAAGAGTGTATCCTTTTTTGCTACATGACATTGAGAATGGTTGTTCCCAAACTTAGATAAAGCGCGTAGAGAAGCCACAGGGTGTAGACCGTGAAGATGATTCCAGAGGCAAGGTTTGCGCGATAGTAGCGATAGGTGACAACGATTGAGGTGACAACAACGAGCGTAAGCCAAATGCAAGAGAAGATGAGCCAGTTGAAAGTGAAGTAGAAGAGGGGCCACATGAAGTTGAAGAACAGATGAACCCCATACCAGGCGATGTCGGTCTTTCGCTTCTTGCCGTCACCAACGCTGAGAAATGCAATATATGCTGCAATGCCAATTGAGATATAGAGAATTGTCCAAACAACTGGGAATAACCAATCAGGCGGATAGGCAGGTGGTTTTGTGTAGGATTCGTCAAGAGGGCCTCCAAGAAGTGTTGCGATGATGCCAACAACAATAGTGCCGCCGATAACACCAAGCGCAATCAGCCCGTGGCGCGTTTTTGTTTTTTGCGTTTGCGGATGCTGAGTTGTTGTTTTTGAACCTGACGGCTGAGTTGTTATTCGCTTTTCGGGCTCTTGTTTTTCTTGCTCGACTTTTGGCTTTATTGTTTCAGTCTTAGTCTCAGTTATGGTCTTTGTGTTCGGGTTATTAATGGTGGTGGACGGAGAGGAAATGTTTTCTGTCTCAACAACTTTTTCCTTTTCAATATCTTGCTTTTTTGATTGAACACTACTGCCTTTTGTTGCGCCTTTAACGCTGCCCTTTCTTTGATATGGCTTGCTGTTTTTTGAATTTTTGTTATTTTTTGAACTCATATTCGACCTCGATTCGTTTATTTGATTTGATTATGACCTGCAGCTAGAATTTTTATACATCAGTTGCTATTTTATTTTTCTTGTTTATTTGCTAGTTTTGGAGCGGAATTTCACTATTAGCGAGGGCTATTTTGCGTTTTTTTGAAAGTGTTTGTTTTTGAAGATTTGTTTTGATATGTTCCGGTGCCGCAAATGTTTGTGCGGTTTGATTGACAAAAAGTGGGCTTTATTGTATATTATTTCTTAGTTTTAAGGAGATGCTATGATAACTGTTAATAATGTAAGATTGCAATTTGGTGGCAGGGTGCTTTTTGACGAAGTTAACTTGAAATTCACAAAGGGTAACTGCTATGGTATTATTGGTGCGAACGGGGCTGGAAAGTCCACTTTTTTGAAACTTTTGAGCGGAGTTATTGAACCAAGTAGTGGTGAGATTGTTATTGAAAAAGGCAAGAGGCTGAGTGTTTTGGAGCAAAACCAAAACGCCTATGATGACTATACCGTGCTTGACACCGTTATAATGGGTCATGAAAGGCTTGTTAGGATCATGCAAGAAAAGGACGCGCTCTATGCCAAGCCAGACTTTAACGACGAGGACGGCCTCAGAGCTGCGGAGCTTGAAAACGAGTTTATGGAGCTCAACGGCTGGGAAGCTGAGGGCGAGGCGCAAACGCTTTTGCAAGACCTTGGTGTTCCAAGTGATTTGTTCTATTCAAAGATGGGCGATGTTGACCCAAAACTCAAAGTCAAGGTTTTGCTTGCAAAGGCGCTTTTCAAAAATCCTGACATCTTGATTCTCGACGAGCCAACAAACAACCTCGACGTTAGAACTGTAAACTGGCTTGAAAACTTCTTGCTCGACTTTGAGAACACAGTCATTGTTGTTTCGCACAACAGGTATTTTCTCAATAAGATTTGCACGCACATTTGCGATGTTGACTTTGGAAAGATCAGCATGTATATTGGCAACTACGATTTCTGGTATGAAACAAGTCAGCTTCTTGCAAGGCAGGCAAAGGAGCAAAACAAAAAAGCTGAGCAAAGAGCAAAAGAGCTCCAAGAATTTATTGCAAGGTTCTCGGCGAACGCGTCAAAGAGCAAGCAGGCAACAAGCAGAAAGAAGGAACTTGAACGCCTTGAATTTGTTGATATCAAGCCGTCTTCAAGGAAGTATCCTTACATTGATTTCAGACCTGAGCGCGAAGTTGGTAATGATATTTTGAGAGTTGACGGAATAACGAAAAAAGGCTTCTTTGAAAATGTCAGCTTCACGGTTAACAAAAACGACAAGATTGCCTTCCTTTGCGACAAGGCGAACGTTATCACCATGCTTTTCAAATGCCTAATTGGCGAAGAGGTGCTTGACGGTGGCTCGTTTAAGTGGGGCACGACCGTTTCGGTTTCATATCTGCCTGAAAACAATGAGGAGTATTTCAAGGATTGCGATTTATCGCTCGTTGATTGGCTCGCGCAATACTCAAAAGAAAAGGACGAAACCTACCTTCGCTCGTGGCTTGGCAGGATGTTGTTTACGGGTGAAGAAGGCATGAAGAAAGCCAAAGTCATCAGCGGTGGTGAGAGGGTGAGATGTATGCTCGCTCGCGCAATGCTCAAAGCCGGCAACGTTTTGATACTCGATGAGCCTACAAACCACCTTGACCTTGAAAGCATAACCGCGCTCAACAA
>CANQQH010000074.1 GCA_947625955.1 uncultured Clostridia bacterium
AAACTGGAAGCATTTCAGGTGTCATTTTCAAGATCTCTTCACCGGCGTTTATTGTGTTTTTCAAAAACTCCTCAACATCGCTAGTTTTCTTGGCAATCTTAACAGCCTCATCGCTCATCACTCTTATAACTGTTAGAATTGTTCCCTCTTTTGGCTTTTGAACTGCCTTATATGCAACCTCTGCACCTTCTTTCAGCGCCTTTGCAAACAGCTTTGCGTTGATTTCTTTTTCGCTCACGAGCGCCGAAGAGAATCCCTTCAAAATTTGCGACAAGATAACACCAGAGTTACCTCTTGCGCCTCTAAGTGCTCCCTTGCTAACAGCGTCTGCGATATCTTCGAGGTTGTTTGTTGTTAGCATATTAACCTCTTTGATAGCGGAGCGCATAGTCATTGACATGTTAGTTCCCGTGTCGCCGTCCGGCACTGGGAATACGTTCAACGAGTCAACATACTCCTTGTTGTTTTCAAGATAGTTTGCGCCAGAAATTACCATTTTTCTGAAATTGGCGCCAGTTATAATTTTACCCATTTATCCCTCGCTATTGAAGTTCTAGACACGAACTCCAACGACATTTATATTAATGGAGTCAACAATCATTCCAGTAAATTGTTCAACGTTATATTTGACCGATCTTCTCACCGATTCTGCAACGGCGCTAATGCTAACGCCATATTTCAGGATGATGTCAAGGTCGATATTGATTCGGTCACCAATAGTTAGGATTTTGATGCCCCTACTCTTACGCCCTCTGTTTACCATTTCTCTTAGTGAATCGCCAAATTTGCGCGCAACCAAATCAACAACGCCATAGCATTCGAGCGCAGTGTGCCCGACAACAACAGCGATTGCTTCATCAGTCACTGAAATTTTGCCGTATGAGTTAATGGTGTTAACAGACATAATTCACTTCCTTAAAATATTTTTGAAACATTTCCCATTTATAAATTGCCTTATACTATTTTACAATACCTAAATTCATTTTGCAAGTTATTTGTCGCTTTTCTCTTCTATATTTCAAATTTTCTGCTAAAAATAAAGAAAATACTTGCAATTATCGCAAGTTTATGTTATTATACTCGCGTTTAGGAAAAGGAGAAAAACAATGAGCAGAGTTTGTAGTGTTTGTGGAAAAGGTCAAATGACAGGCAACCTTGTTAGCCATTCGAATATAAAAACTAAAAAGGTTTCAAGACCAAACCTTCATAAAGTTGACGTTGAAATCGATGGAAAACAAACAAAAGCATATGTTTGCACAAAATGTATGAAAGGTTCAAAAAAACAATAAAATTCGTTATTTGATGAAGTCAAGTGATTTTTTGTCACTTGATTTTTTCTTTTTCTCTTCTTCCCCGCGAACAAAGCAGCCGGCGAATTTCATAGTATGATATGGGGGAACAAATCATGACAATTGTTTGCATCAAAGCACCTAGATTCCTTGGCAAGTTTTTGAAACTTTTCATAAGGAAAAAATCTAAGTAGCACCCTTTTGGCAAAATTTTGCCAGCAAAAAAGCACTCATTCAAGAGTGCTTTTTCTCTTTTTCTAGTCTTTATTGAAGAACTTCAAAAACCTTTTTGCATAGTCGCTGCCTTTGAGTTCCTGTATGGCCTTTTTCATGTTCTTTGCATTGAATATTGTTGAGCTTGAAACCAAGATATTCGTTCCCATTTTCCTGAGAATCTTCGCGTTTTTGAGGTTCACCCCGCCGTCCACTTCAATATACACGCTGCGTGAGAACTCGCGAATCTCGGCAACCTTTTCAGCAGAGCCTGGGATGAATGCTTGACCATAGGCGCCTGGTTCAACGCTCATCACCAAAACAACATCAACAAGCCCACTCTTCACAAGCTCACGAATTTTGTAGGCTGGTGTTTTTGGGGAAATGGCGATGCCGGCAAGGATGTTTTTATCCTTGATTTTTTCAAGAAGAGGCTTTGCGTCTTTGGTGGCCTCATAGTGGAAAGTGATGATATCTGCCCCGAGATTAATGTAGTTGTCGATAACGTTTTCAGGGTTCTCGACCATCAAGTGAACATCAAGCAGCAGGTTTGTGTTCGCCTTCACGAAGTTCACCAGCTCATGGTCGAAAGTTTTATTTTTCACAAAATTGCCGTCCATAACATCGAAATGGATGAAGTCTGCCCCCGCCTTTTCAACATCACTAACGGCCTTTAATAGCACTTCTTTATTGTTATAGTCAACGCACAAGATTGACGCGGATACTCTTTGAAACATTTTTTATCTCTCCATAACTCTATTATTTCATATTTTTTTCATGATGTCTAATAATTTGATAGGTTTGAAAGGTGTTTTCTTCTCAGCTGCCCGCACGACGCACTGATGTCGCTGCCGAGCGTGCGCCTTGTTGTTGCGGATATGCCGTGCTGTTTGAGCGTTTCGAAAAACTCCTTCGTTTTCTCTTGGCTTGCAGGCAAAAGCGGACTTTCAGGTGTTTTGTTTATTGGAATCATGTTAACATGGCAGATCATACCTTTTGTGAGCGAGGCGATTCTTCTTGCGTCGGCTTCGCTGACATTGCCCTTGCTTAAAATATACTCAAAAACTATTCTTCGCCCGCACTTTTTATAGTAGTATTGCAGCGCTTCAATGAGGTCGGCAAGGCTATACGCGTTTGCAATCTTCATGATTTGCTTGCGATTTTCGTCTGTTGTTGCATGGAGTGAGACTGTGAGCGTTATGCCCAGCCCCTCGTCGGCAAGTTTATAAATCTTTGGCGCGATGCCGCAGGTTGAAAGGCTGATGTTTCTTTGGCTTATGTTGATTGAATCACTTGAAGATATCAGTTTTATGAACTTCACAACGTTATCATAGTTGTCGAGCGGCTCACCACTTCCCATCAGCACGATGTTAGTAATTTTCCTTTCCTCACCAAGCCCGCCGCCCAAATATTTGTTTGCGGCAAGCACTTGCCCGATGATCTCGCCTGCCATGAGGTCGCGGACCTTTCCGTCGAGCCCTGACGCGCAGAACACACATCCCATTCTGCATCCAACCTGAGTTGAAACGCAAAGGGTGTTGCCGTATTTATACTTCATCAAAACGCCCTCAATGAGGTTGTCGTCGGTGAGCTTGAAAAGAAACTTTATGGTTCCGTCTTTGCTTATAAAGTCTTTTAGTATTGTGACGGGCGTTGAGGTGAAGCCTTCCTGTTTGAGCTTTTCGCGAAGCTCTTTTGGAACAACGAACATCTCGTCGATTGAGGCGTATTTTTGCGCGAACAAGAAAATCTGCTCAGCGCGAAATCTTTTCACTGAGAGTGCGTCCATCATTTCTTTTAGTTCTTTGAGTGTGTACTCTTGAATAATCTTCATCTATTCCTCGTGATCGGCTGGGAAAGTGATTGGCTCAAAGCTCATGCCAAGCGCAAACTTTCTTCCACCAACCAGTTGCTTGCCCGAAAGAATCTTGCCGCCTGGGAACTGCGCTTCAATGATTTCAACAATACCTTGCCCGCATTGAACGAACGCCCCTGCCTTTGCGCTTGTTGGTTCAACAAATGTTCCGGGAGCTTCGCTGGTGTTGTCAAAGTCAGTTTCGAAAGCCTTGTGGATTAGTATTGTTTCGCCGTTGAGTTTTGCTCTTGCCGAAGGACTTGGGTTTGAGCCAAGCACCAAGCACCTCACCTGTTTTGCCGATTTGTTGAAATTCACAAGACAATCTTCTTTTGTTATCTTCTTTGTTATGGTTGCGTCGGCGTGCTGCTGCTTTGTTTTCACAACAGTTCCGTTCTCAATCTCGTCGAGAGTTTGAAGAAGCAGATTCGCGCCAATAACAGAGAGCCTTTGAGAAAGCTCGCCCGCTGTTTCGTGCGGGTCGATGTTGGTGGTTTCTGTGCTGAGAATGTCGCCTGTATCGAGCGTGACCTCAGTTTGCATGATGGTGATGCCGGTTTTTGAGTCGCCATTGAGAACTGCCGTTTGAATAGGTGACGAGCCTCTATACTTTGGAAGCAAGGAGCCGTGAACATTGATAACGCCAAACTTAGCAATATTGATTATTGCTTGGCTGAGAATTTGGCCATAGGCGGCGGTTATCATGATATCGGGTTTCAAGGCGCTCAAATCGTCAATTCCGTCGCGCGAGATTTTTTCGAATTGGAGAACCTTTATTCCGTGACTCTTCGCAAACTCCTTGACGGGTGAAGGCATCATTTTCTTGCCTCTTCCGGCAGGCTTGTCAAGCTGCGTTACAACCGCAACAACTTCGTGCCTTGACTCAACTAGTTTTTCGAGGCTTGGGATTGCGAACTTTGGCGTTCCTAAAAATACAATTCTCATTTCTGCTCCTTTTTCTTCTTGCTTTTTAGATATTTGTCATAGTCTTCGTAGGAATCAAACATCATGGTTGCCCTGTCTTTATAGAGTATGCCGTTGAGGTGGTCAAACTCATGGCAGAAAGCCTTTGCAATGAAGCCAACAAATGTTCTTTCAACCCACTCGCCATTTTCATTTTGAAACTTTGCAACAACCTCGTTTGGCCTGTCAACCAGCCCAACCTTGCCCGGGAGCGACAAACAGCCTTCAACCTGACTTTTATAGTGCCCACTTTGTTTTATGATTTCAGGGTTGATAACAGCCACGGTCTCGTTTTTGTCGGCAACAATAAACACGCGTTTCAAAACACCAACTTGGATTCCTGCGAGCCCTGCGCCATCTTCTTTTCGCATGGTGCTTATCATGTCTTTTATGAGTTCTTTCAAGTTGCTATCGAAGATTGTAACAGGCTTTGAAATCTTTCTCAGCATTGGGTCGTCTTCAAGCAAAATTCTGCGTGTTGCCATAGTTTCTCCTTTAACTTAGGTTGGATGGGTCTATTTCAACAAAGACTTGAACAGATTTGTCTTTGTTGTTTCTCGTTAATGAATATATTTTTTTGATGATTTCATCCTTTTGCGTGTTTTTCAGCCTCATGAGTATTTGATAGCGGAACTTGTCTTGTATTCTGCCGACAGGAGACTTCATCACTCCAAGATAAATAAATCCATCAATCGAGCTTGCCAATTCCTTAATATTATCATAATACTCTTTCGTTTTGTTTTTTGCAAGTTCTTCTTGGTGACAAGTTATCAAAATACGCACAATAGATGCAAATGGTGGATATTGCGTCACCTCGCGCAGATTTATTTCCTTGCGATAGAAACTGGTGTAGTCATATTTGGCGGCAAGCGAATAGATATAGTTTCGTGGCGCATAGGTTTGAAGAATGATTTGGCCCGCCTTGTCGGCTCTGCCTGCCCTGCCTGCCACCTGTGTTATGAGCGAGAACGTGCGCTCAGGCGCCTTATAGCTGCTTTGGTGCAAACTCACATCCGCATCAACAATACCAACAAGCGTCACCGACGGGAAGTCGTGACCCTTTGCTATCATCTGCGTTCCAACCAAGATGTCTGCTTCGTGGTTTCTAAACTTGCTGAGAAGCTTTTCGTGAGCTCCCTTGGTCTTGGTTGTGTCGTTATCCATTCTCAAAACGC
>CANQQH010000075.1 GCA_947625955.1 uncultured Clostridia bacterium
AGAGATTTTATCAAGGCTCAAAACATCTTTCACGCGAATTATTTTGCTTTCATCCGCCTCATCAATTGTTATTGCATTTTGAATATCAAAGACTCCGCTTCGTGTTCGAACTATTGCAACAGTTGTGACTGACGCATCAAGCATCATGCCAATATCGCGAACTATTGAGCGAACATATGTCCCAGCAGAGCAATGAATTTTTAGCTGGAAAGTGTTGTTTTGGTGCCATTTTTCAACTTTAATTGAGTAAATTTGCGTTTTTCTTGGATTGAGTTGAATACTATTATCTTGCTTGGCAAGTTCATAGCCACGTTTTCCACCAACACTGATTGATGAATATAGCGGAGGAGTTTGCATGATTACACCAACTAAATTTGGAAGAACTTTTTCAATGTCTTCAAGTTTGATTTGCTTGTTATCGGTCTTGATAACCTCCCCTTCGCTATCGAGCGTGTCGGTGGATTTTCCAAATTTCATTAAAGCGAAGTACTCTTTATCTTTTTTCAAAAAGTAGTCAAAAAGCCTTGTTGCTTTTGAAACGGCGATTGGCAAAACTCCACTCGCCAGCGGGTCAAGAGTTCCCAAATGCCCCACCTTCATGCCGAGTTTGTGTTTAATTTTATTGACCACATAGCCAGACGAAACGCCTGTTGGTTTGATGATATTCAAAAAGCCGATCACAGTCTTTCAAGTTCCTTTTTCATTTCATTCAAAACTTTTTCTTTTGCAGAAGCGATATCGCCTTCAATTCGGCAACCCGAAGCCATCATGTGCCCACCACCACCGAACGCGGCAGCAATGTTTCGAGCAACATAATCATCTTTTGTTCGAAGCGAAACATAGATGAGCCCCCTTTCCTCAGGGTTCTCACTCATGAGTGCAACAACTTTTGCAGATTCAAGTTGAAGTGCAATGTCGATGAGGCTCTTCGTTTCAACGAACGGAACCCCAAGACTGCAAATATCATCGGCAGAAATCGTCATGATTGCAATTTTGTTATCAGCAAAGAGTTCCAAATTATTATAGCAAAATTTGCGAAGCTTGAATCCGTCAACAGTGACACTATTGAAAATTGGATTCGTTATCTTGTCCATTGTCGTTTTGCTAAGCGCCAACAACTTGCCAACAACCGAAAGAGTGTTTGTTGTTGTGTTTGAAAACTTTAAGCTTCCAGTGTCGGTGTAGATTCCAGACAGAAGCGTTGAAGCAATATCTTTGTCAATTTCAATGCCAATTTTGAAAAATAGCTCTGCAACCATTTCGCAAGTTGACGAAGCCTTTTCGTCAACGAAATTGACTTTTGCGAAGTTTGGGTTTTGCGTATGGTGGTCAATTTGAAAAGTTGTTTTCGTGTTTTTGCGATACTTGAATTTAAGCCTGCCAAGCCTGGTTTCATCATTGCAATCCAAAATGATGGCAACATCATAGGATTTTTCTCGCTCATTGTTTATCGCGTTTGCACCAATAAGATGCCTTGAATTGACTGGCAAATCAGAATCAATAAAAACATTTGCAACCTTGCCCATTTTATTAAGCGCCATTCTAAATGCAAGTGACGAAGCAACAGCATCAATGTCAGTTCGAATATGGCTATATATTGAGAATGTTTTATTATTCTTGATTATTTTGCCTATTTCGTCAATAATATCATTGTTTTTCATAATTTTCACCTACCATTTTGCGTTTTTTGTTTTACCTAAATAGAGACAAAAATATGCGCCTTTTATTTTTCAAGCGCATATTTTTTAGCATCATAGACCAAAGGCCTAGTCATCCGTTTCTCCACTTTTTCCAGCAACATCTTCGATTAGGTCGAGAAGTTTTTTGCCCTTCTCATAGGAATCATCCTTCACAAACTCAATATCTGGCAAAGTCCTGAGCCTCACAAGTTTTGCAAGTTCTCTTCTTATAAAGCTCTTTGCCTTAGACAAATGAAGCAAGACCAAATCCCTTGTGTCGTCGGTTGAAAGCACACTTATTCCAATTTTGGCGAGACTGAGGTCAGCCGCCGTGTCAACATAGGTAACAGAAATAATCAGACCGTCAAGATCGGGATTGTTGAGCCTGTTATGGATAATGTCTGCAACAGCTCTTTGAATTTCGCTGTTGATTCTACTCATTCTTATATTTGCCATAGTTCTTCCTTAGATGCGTTCAAGCGCATAAGTTTCAATGATATCGCCAACCATGATGTCAGTTTGACCTTGCAAAGTTGTTCCAAACTCAAAGCCTTGGTTAACCTCTTTGACTTCGGCCTTTTCTCTTTGCAGAGTTGCAATCGAGCCATCGTAGATTTGCTTGCCACCACGCAAGATTCTTGCCTTGCTATTTTTGGTAATCTTTCCGTCAAGCACATATGAACCGGCGATGATACCAACCTTACTTGCCTTGAAGAGCGCTCTCACTTCGGCATGACCAGTTACAACTTCTTTATATTTTGGAGTCAACATCTTTGTTATTTCTTCTGTAACAAAGTCGATTGCCTCATAGATAACTTTGAAGAATTTGATGTCAACTTTGTTCTTCTCGGCCATTGTTTTTGCCTTTGCATCTGTTTTCACATTGAATGCAATAACAACAGCTTTTGAAGCCTCAGCAAGCTTGATGTCGTTTTCGTTAACAGCACCAACGCCGCCATGAATACATCTCACCTTCACTTCTTCATTTTGAATTGTTGAGAGCGATTGCTTCAACGCTTCAATCGAGCCTTGAACGTCGCCTTTAATGATAACGTTATAGTCTTTGAAGTTGCTATCGGCAATCTTTGAAAGCAAGCTGTCAAGCGAAACATCTTCACTCTTTATCATGCTTGTTCTTTGCTTTGCATTTCTTTCGGTCAAGATTTGTTTTGAGAACTTCTCGTCAACAACATAGAGTTGGTCGCCAGCGTTTGGAACACTTGTTAGCCCCAAGATTGCAACAGGTGTTGAAGGTGTTGCTTTCTTCACATGAACGCCATTTTCATTTATCATTGCCCTGACCTTACCAGTTGCTGTTCCTGCAACAACAACGTCGCCGATTTTGAGCGTTCCGTTTTGAACAAGCACGGTTGCAACAGTACCCATGCCCTTGTCAAGCCTTGCTTCAATAATGCTTCCCGACGCCTTTCTGTTTGGGTTCGCCCTGAGATTTTGATACTCTGCGATGAAGAGAACCATTTCAAGCAGCTTGTCAACATTTGTTCCCTTCTTTGCAGAAATAGGAACCATGATGGTGTCGCCGCCCCATTCTTCCGACAAAACGCCTTCCTTCGCGAGTTCTTCCTTCACCCTGCTAACATTTGCCGTTGGAACATCAATCTTGTTTATTGCAACAATCATTGGCACGCCAGCTTCTTTTATGAACTTGATACTTTCCTTTGTTTGAGGCATGACCCCATCGTCGGCCGCAACAACGAGTATCGCAACGTCGGTGAGGTTCGCGCCACGCTTTCTCATTTCGTTGAACGCAGCGTGACCCGGAGTGTCGATAAAGGTTACATATTCGTCATTGACTTTGATTTGGTATGCGCCGATATGCTGAGTGATGCCGCCAGCCTCGTTTTGAATAACATTGGTTTTCCTGATGTAGTCAAGAAGAGATGTTTTTCCGTGGTCAACGTGACCCATAACGGTTACAACTGGTGGACGCTTCACAAGCGATGCGTCGTCGTCTTTTTCAGCGCTATGAATATCGGCAAGCTTTTCTTCATAGGTCTTTTCAACCTTCTTTTCAAGCGTTACGCCAAGTTCTGACGCAATGAGTTCGGCGCTGTCGAAATCAATGTTTGAGTTGATGTTTACCATCATTCCAAGAAGAAGGAATTTGCCCATGATTTCGCTAACCGGCCTTCCAATCTTTTCAGCCAAAAGTTTAACGGTGAGGTTGTCGGTCGTGATGACGGCGTGGTCAATTTTTGGCGCAACAATGGCAGTCGCCTCTTTTTGCTTCTTTCCGCCACGCTTTTTTGAGCCCATTCTTTCGCCATCGTCAAAGAGCGTGTCATCTTCAACATAGCCACGCATGACGAGCGCTCTCTTGTTCATTGACTTTTTATCCTCGCCCGTCTTTTCAAAAGTTCGCTTCTTTGGAGCATGAGGCAATTGGCTATTTGGCTTTACAAGCGTGCTGGCATCCAATTTTTCTGGAGCAACAGTTCTTTGAGGAAATGGCCTTGAGCCTTGACCATTTGGCCTATTTCCGGCTGGCCTTTGAAACGCAGCTCCCGGAGCGGCTGGCTTTCTTTTGTCTTGGAATTGAGGACGTTGTTGAAAACCACCTTGAGGGGCGTTCTGTCTTTGTCTTGAATCAAAGTTGCGCGTTGAAGTTTGAGGTTGAGGCTTAACTTCAGCTTTTGGCTTTTCAACCTTTACTTCCTCTTTAACTTCATTTTCGATTTGAGGCTCAACCGTCTTTTTCAGCTTTTGCAAAGACATAGAAACACTATCAAGCTTTTGCCTTGCGCGCTTGATAGAATTGCTAAGGTTAACAACAGCCCCGCTTCTTATAAGTTCAGACAATTTTTGAATGTTTTCAAATTGCATTTTCCCTTGAGTATTTTCTTGGTTTGTCAATTTTGTTCCTCCTGAATTTCTAGTTGACTTATTATTGCATTTGCAAGTTCTTCGCTTTTCGCCCCAACCGCCTTGATCTTTTCGTTCTTGACGAGGTCATTAAACTCTTTGCTTTCGAGTTCAAAGAGCTTGCAATTATATGTTTTTGCCTTTAAAGAGGCTCTGTCTTTGGCGTTTTGAGAAAGGTCACTTGAAATTAATATCAAATAAAGTTTTTGTTTGGCGAAGTTATCCACTCCATAAACAAGCTCTCTCGACCTTTCCAAAAATCCATAATATGCTTTAATTTTCCCGTTTATTTTGAGCAAGTTTGATCTCCTCATAAATGTTTTCGTCCGCCGCTCCAAGCGTTCGCGAGATAAGATTTGATTTTATCGCCTTGTTTAAGCACTCGGGGCTATAACAAAGATAAACACTTCGACCATTTGTTCTCTTATCTTTTTCAACGCTTATTTTTCCGCTCGACTCGCGAACAATCTTAATAAGTTCGCTTCTGTCTTTATGCTCACGGCAGACTGCGCACATTCTTATAACCTTTTTCTCCATTAGTCGTCAAGGTCTCCAAATATTCCTTCAATATCATCAAGAGAGATGACTTGTTCAGCCTTTTCGTCTTGTTTTTCCTCTTCTTCTTTGGCGCGGCTTTCACTTCTAACGTCGATCTTCCATCCGGTCAGCCTTGCAGCAAGTCTAACGTTTTGACCGCTCTTTCCAATTGCGAGACTAAGCTTGTCGTCTGGAACGATGACCTTCGCTTGCTTTGCAACCTCGTCAATTTCAACACTCAAAACGGTTGCTGGAGAAAGACTTCTCGCGATATATTCAAATGGGTCGTCGCTATAGATGATGAGGTCAACTTTTTCACCACCGAGCTCAGAAACAACGGCATTGACT
>CANQQH010000076.1 GCA_947625955.1 uncultured Clostridia bacterium
TCAACCTCGCAGATGATTTCGTCCATCGGCCTTGAAACTTCCCTGCCCCTAACATACGGAACAATGCAATATGTGCAGAAGTTGTTGCAGCCATACATGATGTTGACCCACGCATTAATGCCGCTTGTTCTTTTCTTTGGCATGTTGTCGCGGTCTGAGATGTTCTCGGTTTCTTTGATTTCAATAACCTTTTTGTGCGTTTTCTGGCGCGCAAGAACATAGTCTTTGAAAAGCGAGATGTTGTGCGTTCCAAAGATTATGTCAATGAAAGGAAATTTTTTGAGAAGCAAATCTGCATAGCCGTTTTGCTGCGACATACATCCGCAAACGGCAATCAGCAGGTTTTTGTTTTTTTGTTTGAGTTTTTTTGTTTCGCCAATATGAGCGAAAATTTTCTGCTCAGCGCTTTCACGAATCGCGCAGGTGTTAAAAAGTATGAGGTCGGCATCATCTTCGCTTTCAGCCAAAGTATAGCCGAGACTTTCCAAAATTCCCGACAGTTTTTCGCTCTCGTGAACATTCATCTGGCAACCATAAGTTTTGATTAGATATTTCATTTGTTTGTCCCTTTTAAGATATATATTATATCACAAATATTTTATTTTTTTCAACACAATTCGGCATTAAAAGTATTTTAATCGCAAAAAAAGTTCATACTAAACATGTAATGAAAAACAAAAAAAGAAAAATTTTTTTGAAGATAATTCTGCTTGTTTTGTCTGTTTTTCTCATCGGCATAATGTCGCTTGGTGTGTATTTTTTTGCCGTCACGAAAGATGCGCATTTGAGCACTCAGGCGCTTGAAAAAATCTCTGGTTCGAAAAATATCACCCTGCTATATAGCGACGGAAGCGAAATTGACACCAGCGGCTATTTTTCATCCATGGGCAGAGTTGACATTCATAGTCTCAAAGCCCACACGATAAACGCCTTTATCGCCACTGAGGACAAACGATTCTATTCTCACCATGGGGTTGACTATGTTCGCATGGCTGGGGCGCTACTGAGAAACATAAAAAACATGGGCTTTCGGGAAGGTGCTTCAACGATTTCTCAGCAGCTAATAAAAAACACTCACCTTTCGAGTGAGAAAACACTCACAAGAAAGCTCAAAGAAATCAAACTTGCAACTGAGCTTGAAAAACACTATTCAAAAGAGAAGATCCTTGAAATGTATTTGTCAACTATTTATTTTGGTAATGGATGCTATGGACTTGAAAAGGCATCTCATTTTTACTTTGATAAACCTGCAAGCGACCTCACCCTCGGCGAGAGTGCACTATTGGTTGCAACAATAAACGCTCCAACAATTTATGACATTTTTGCAAAAAACGAGCAGGCAGAAAAGCGCAAAGTTTTGGTTCTAAAAAGTATGCTTTCTCTTGGCTATATCACCGAAGAGGAATTTCAAAAAAACGCAAATTTGCGTGAAAAAGTTGTAAAAACCGCTTCAAAACAGCCAAATCAACATATAAAATTGATTTTGAGCGAACTTGACCGACTCGCAAATATTAGCAAAAATAACCAAAGCGATGGTTTCAAAGTTCAAACAAGTTTGAGTGAAAAAGCGCAAGAAATTGTGAGCGCAACGATTGATAATTTTTCGCAAAATGAAGAGCTAAAAAATCTTTCACTTTCAATTTTGGTGCTTGATAACAATTCAAAATCTATTATTGCTCTCATGTCAAACTCTTCCTTTAATATGCTCTCAACTCCTCGCCAACCAGCTTCAACAATAAAGCCGCTGCTTGTCTATGCGCCTGCACTTGAATATGGGCTTTTATACCCTGAGAGCATCATCGTTGACGAACCCATTAACATTGGTGGCTATGCTCCGCAGAACGCCAGCAAGACTTTCTCGGGTGCTGTCAGCGTTCGAGACGCGGTCAAGAGGTCTCTTAATATTCCAGCCGTGAAAACACTTTCAAATTTTGGAATCAAAAAGGCAAAAAGTTTTGCGTCAAAGCTCGGCATTGAGTTTAGCGAAAATGACCAAAATCTTGCCCTCGCCCTTGGTGGTATGACGAATGGAGTGAGCCTCAAAACTCTTGCTGACGCATACAGCACTTTTGCAACGAATGGAATCTTTCAAGAGTCGAGTATTATAAGTAGTGTTAAAAACAAGAGCGGCAAAAATATTTATAGTTTTTCGCCTCAAAAAAATGTTGCAATGAGTGATGCGACCGCCTTTTTGATGACTGACATCTTGCGTTCGTGCGCAAAAGAAGGAACGGCAAAGCGCCTCAATTCTCTGCCCTTTGACATCGCCGCAAAAACTGGTACGGTTGGAATGAAAAACTCAAAGAGCAACACAGACGCCTATTGCATTGCCTACACAAGCGAGCACACGGTCATTGCGCATATTTGTTCGCTCAATGAAACTGAAATGCCGCCAAGTGTTAATGGAAGCAACTACCCAACTGAAATGGTGAAAGCGGTTTTGAAGGGCTTGTATCAAGATAGTGCGCCGAAGAATTTTGTTTTGCCTTGCAGCGTTGCTATTAGAGATATTGACACTCGTGCGCTTGAAAAAAACTCGGTTGAGCTTGCAAGCCCGCAAACCCCAATAATGTTTAGAAGGCAAGCCCTATTTTCGAGTTCACACCTGCCCGAAACAACAACCATGAATGAACCCTCGCCCGTGGTGTTGAGCGCTGAAACGAGCGAAAATAAAAAGCCTGTGCTTCATTTTCTTTCAGCACAGGACAACACATATAAAATCATGCGAAAAAGTGGCGATGAAACAAGACTTCTTGCTATTCTCAGCGGCAATGGAAAAACACTTGACTATGTTGACGAAACCGCCGCGCCGAACGAAATCTATGAATACTATGTTGTTGGATTTTTAGCAGAGTTTCCAAGCAAAGAAAGGCTCAGCAACTCAATAAAACTACTGAGCTATTAGCCCATTTTGTTTGAGCCAAGCAGCAAGTTCTCTGTCGTACTTTTCGGCGTTTGAGCCCTGAACAGCAAGCCCCCTGAAAACATGCGCGTTTGGAAGAAGAGTTCTTATGTCCGCTTCGCTATGCCCCATATAGCTGCCCTCGTGGGTGCAGAGCGGATAGATGTTGGCACCAGAAAAATCATGCGCTTTCAAGAAGGTGAACACCGCCCTTGGCATTGTTCCCCACCAACATGGATAGCAAAGGATGAGATTTGAATATTCTTTTGAGCCTTCAAGTTTTGTTTTGAGTTCTGGGAGCGCGCCGCTCTCTTGCTCTTTTTTGGCAACGTCGCAGCACTCGTTGTAGTTCGTTGGGTAGGTTTTTATGGTTTCAATTTCAAAAATGTCGGCATTAGTGAGCGCTTTAAGTTTATTTGCAATCTTTTTTGCATTGCCCTCTGCAAGCATTTTATAGCTGCCAGCAAAGTAGTTTTGCCCAGCGTGACTGAAATATGCAATCAAATTTTTCATTTTTTTAACTTCTCAAAAATAGAATAGTTCCTCAAATTTGCAATTGAGTGCCATGCAAAGAAGAAACGCAAGTTTCGCCGATGGGTTGAACTTTTGCTTTTCAATCGCGATTATAGTCTGGCGCGTTGTTCCAACCATTTCGGCAAGTTCTTGTTGCGACAAATGATTAAATTCCCGCAGCGTTTTCAGGTGGTTTTTCAGTTGTAAATTCTTGTTCATACCAAAATTATACAATCAATGTAAGTTTCGGTCAAACTTTTTTGAGGCACACCCAAAATAAAAAGCCATGGTTTTGTGCCATGGCTTCATGTTTTTTCTAAACGCTTCTTGACCAAATTCCAACATATTGCTTGATGTATGAGAGGTCGGATGCGCCAAGTTTTGCTGAGTCAACGCCTCTTCCAATGCCGTAGCTGTTGAATGCCATCCAGCCTCTTGTCACCTTGAACTCAACCGATTTGAGGTTGGTGCCAACAAACGCGTTTTCGCCAATATATGTCACATTCGAGCCGATAACAATCGTTTCAACAATAGCGTCGAAGGCGTCGTCGGCAATTGAAACTGCGTCCTCTCTCATAACTATATTCTTTTGAGTCGTGTTAGTTTTGACGAGGCAATTTCCAATATAGAGCGCGCCGCTAGCATCCCAGTTTGATGGCGTGTTATAGTATTTTGAGTCGGTGAAAGCGTCTTTTCCAACAAACTTGAAGTTGCAGCCCTCAAAGGTTATTGTTGCAAGATTTGTGCAGCCATAGAACGCTTCCTCTCCTATTTCAACAACAGAACTTGGGATTTTAACAGAGGTGATATTTTTGTTGTTTTTGAATGTTCCGGCAGGAATCTTTGTTGTTCCTGGTTGAATTTCTATTGCACTGGTTGCGCCACTGATTGTGAGGATTGTTGCAAAGTTCATTGGGCTTGCATCGCTGTTTCCAAAGATGATTGAAAGCCACTCGGTGTATGTTCCAGTGAAGACAATCTCGTTAAGCGCTGTGCAGCCTGTGAAGGCGTTGCGGTCTATTTCGCGAATAGTATTTGGGATTGTGAGCTTAACAAGGCTTGTGCAGTTTTCGAATGCGCGCGCACTGATGTTTGTTGTGTCTGTCAAAATTGCGTATTCGCTCGCAACCGACTTGTTTGCCTTTATGAGGTGCCCGCTGATATAGAGCACGTTTTCAATCCAGTTGTCTTGATTATTGAAGTAGGCAGTCCCAGCGAATGCGTCTTCGCCGATATCGAGAACGCCAGCAGGAATTGTTATGTCGGCTTTGTTGATGCCGAGGTTTGTGCAGTTCTCGAATGCTGAGTTGCCAATGATTTGCAGCGACTCAGGAAGATGCGCAGTTTTGAGACTTGTGCAGTTTTGGAACGCACAAATACCAATCTCTCGAAGTTTGATTGTTGGGTCGTCGAGCCCCTCAGTTTCTTCGCTGATTGAAACAGTTGTCAGATTTCTACAATTTTTGAATGCAAGGTCACTAATTTTTTCGAGGCTTCTTGGCAGAACAACCTCTTTTATTTGCGCGTATTGGAATGCGCGGCGCAGCCCGTCAACACCATTTATGATGCCTTTAACTGGCAATGCTCCCTCTCCATTTTCAGCGTGAGTTTCAGGGATTATGATTTTCTCAGCCATCCTCACATCGTAGCCGCTTTCAACGATATAGTGATTGTCAACTTTCTTATAGATGATTCCATCAAAGCCGCAATCTTCGCAGAAGTTGGTTTTCGTATAGTTGTGCGCTTCGCGAGGAAGCTCAGTTGTGCAGCCCTTGCGGATACACTTGTGAATGTGTCCTTCACGATTGATGTCCCAGGCAGTTGCTTCCTTTCCAAGTTCGTGCCCAAGCGGCTCAATTTCATTGATAACAATTGCGTTGCAGAAATCGCAAGTGCGGGTCACTGAGCCAGCGTTAACGCAGTCAGGATTTTTTGTGATATTGTCTTTGAATGTGTGTTTTTGAATATTTTT
>CANQQH010000077.1 GCA_947625955.1 uncultured Clostridia bacterium
CAAAAATATATAACAAAAATGCCTATGGTGATCTTATCGTTTCAATACTTGTTGAGCTTCCAAAGAATCTTGACAGAGCGCAAAAATTGCTTATTGAAAAGCTAAACGACGACCTAAAACTCAATCAATACAGCAAGAAAAAGCAATACCTCGACAAAATCAAATAGACAAATTATCAAAAAAAGATGCAATTTATTGTGTCTTTTTTTATATTGTGCTAATATAAAGAAAAGGAAAATAATATGAAACTCAAAAGATACTATGTTGAAACCGAGCTGAAAGAGAACAAGCGTTTTGTCATCGATGGCGACGAATATCATCATCTCAAAGATGTGATGCGAAGCAAAGTTGGCGACAAGATTATTGTTTTTAACGGGAGCGGAGAGGACGCAATTTGCACAATAGAAAAGCTTGACAAAAAAAATGGTGAAGCAACAATAAACGAAATCAGGAAAAATAGCAGCGAACCAAAAATCAATGTCACGCTATATCAAGCAGTTTGCAAAGGCGAAAAACTATCACTCATAACTCAAAAGATAACCGAACTTGGCGCGGCAAACATGGTTGTGTTTTATAGCAAGTTCACAGATATAAAAGACAAAACGAGCAAACTCGATAAACTTGAAAAGGTTTCAATCGCAGCATCAAAGCAATGCGGAAGAAGTAGCATCATAAAACCCGAAGGCGTTGTTGATTTTGAAAAGATGGTGAGTCTCGCAAAAAAACACGAAAAAGTCTTCGTGCTATATGAGAACGAAGACAACAATCTTTTCTTTGACGAGCTTCAAAAAAACGCAAAATTCAAGAATTTTGGCGTAATAATTGGTGCAGAAGGCGGTTTTAGCGCAGAAGAAATCGATTTTATGAAGAAAAACAACTTCGAAATTGTAAGTCTTGGAAACAGAATACTAAGAACAGAAACGGCGGCAATTGTTTCAGTTGCAACGCTCATGTTTGCTCTTGAAAGGTAGGACGATATGAACAAAAGAAAAATTTCAATAATAACGCTTGGTTGCAAAGTCAATCAATATGAAAGCAGCAGCATCGCAAAAGCACTTGAAGACAATGGCTTTATTGTTCATCAATCTCTTGAAAACGCCGATGCCTTTGTTCTCAACACCTGTGCTGTTACAAACGAAGCTGAAAGAAAGTCGCGCGGCATGATTGCAAAGATACGCAAACTCAATGAAACCGCGCCAATCTTCGTTTGCGGCTGCTCCTCTCAACACAATCCTGACATTTTCAAAAAATATTCTGGCGTCAAAGCAATCTATGGAACAAGCAACAAGTTTGAACTTGTTGACCTCATAAAAAGTAAATTAAATGTTGAAGCTATTGAAAAAACCGATATCAGCAATAATTTTCAAGATAACTACACGGCAAAAAGCGAGCGTACTCGCGCCGTTATAAAAATTCAAGAGGGTTGCAACAACTTCTGCTCATATTGTTTGATTCCATACCTAAGAGGCAGGGAGAGAAGCCGCGACATCGAGTCAGTCAGAAAGGAAGTGGAGTTTCAAGCAAAAACAAGCAAGGAAATTGTGTTCACCGGCATAAACCTTTCGGCATATGGGAAGGAGTTTGGACTGTCGCTAAAAGATATCGCTCTTCTCATGCAAAACTACAAAAATGTTCGCTTCCAATTCAGCTCTCTTGAACAAAACATCATCACCGACGACCTGCTTGAAGTGCTTTCAAAAACCGAGAACTTCTGCCCACACTTTCACCTTTCATTGCAAAGTGGCTGTGACAAAACCCTAAAAGCCATGAACAGAAAATACTTGGCAAAAGACTACTATAAAAAAGTTGAACTCATTAGAAAGTATTTCAAGAACCCATCAATCACAACAGATATAATCGTTGGCTTCCCAACAGAAACCGAAGAAGACTTTGAAGAAAGCTATAATTTTGCAAAAAAATGCAGATTCTCAAAAATTCATGTTTTCCCATTCTCGCTGAGAAGTGGAACAATGGCTGAAAAATTAGTTAATGTTGCAACAAATGTGAAAGAGAGAGTGAAGAAACTCAGCGACCTTGACAAGCAGATGTTTGAAGAATATATCCTCTCAAACATTGGTCAAATTCATAGTGTCATCATTGAAGAAAGGCAAGAAAACCACTATGTTGGTCACACCGAAAACTATATAAAATGCTACATTAATCCTTCAAAAAAACTTGACCAAAATGACCTTGTTAAAGTGAAAATCGATAAATTTTACAAAGATGGTGCAATTGCAAGCATAGTGAGTTATTAACATTTTGCAAGGGTTTTTAACAATATATTGTTGAAAAGTGCGTGTTTTTGAGCAAAAATCACAGTTTTTATGCCTAAAAATTGCAAAAACATGAGCCGTAAAATTTCAGCATTAATATTCGCAAAATTATTAAAATTTGCGAAATTACACACTTCATAATTTTTTAACAAATAAAAATATTATTAGAATATATTAATTATAAATTGTTTCATATTATTGACAAAAATATTATAAACTGCTAGAATAAGAACATATTTGTGAAGGGGAGGTGAAAAAAATGTCAACCGTTAAAGTAGGTGAAAACGAAAGCCTTGAAAGTGCCATCAAAAGATTCAAACGCAAATGCCAAAAAGATGGTATCATAGGTGACATAAGGAAGAAAGAAGCTTATGTTAAACCAAGTGTTAAGCGTAAGAAAAAATCCGAAGCCGCCCAAAAGAGAAATCGTAAAGGTTAAAAAACTTCCATCAACTTTCGTTGGTGGATTTTTTTTGAAAAAGTGCCATAAAAGGTCTATTCGGCAAAGCGAAGAAGAGTTTTTGTCGATTTATCAAAACTTTATTATATTTTTCACGAAAAGGTCGAAAGACCCTTTTTTATTTTTTAGCTTTTTGTGTTTGGTAGATTTTGGTGGGTTTTGACAAATTATGTTTCACCTAAGCTTTGCCTTCGTCGAAAACGCTGAAATAAAAAGTAGGATAAGAACTAAATTCCACTTTATTTGCTATATTTTGTTTTGCTCATTCACGGCAGATTTTTAGCGCTATACTGGAAAAGTATTTTAAGGAGGCAACTATGAGCAGTTTGAAAACACTAGCACAAAAGGCAAAATTTAGATTGAGAGCAATTTCACAAGATGATGTTAACGAGGAGAAAGTTCAAAAAGAGGTTTGCTTGTCCGCACGCGTGCAATATGCAATCATAGCCTCTAAGAAAAAAGTTGAAGACGACCCAATCTATAACAAGGTGAGAAAAATTCTTTCACGCGACGAAGACACCTTGTCGCCGCTTGCAGAACTCATTGAAGATGAGGGCTTTTGTAATCTTCCAAGCAGCCAGCAAGAAAAACTTTTATTCAACCTTTCAAAACGCTACACGCAGATAAAGGATCATGTCGCGTCGCAATTAAAAGAAGCAATGTGAAAAAGAGGTCAAAACACTTTGCCTTTTGCTTTGTTATGTGCTAAAATAAACCAAGGCAAAAGTTATGGAAGAAGAAAGTTATATTTTGAACAATTTGAGCACGGAGCAAAGGATTCCCGCATCGGTGGTTGAGGGGCCAGTTTTGGTCACTGCAGGAGCAGGCAGCGGGAAAACTCGCATGCTCACGCACAGAATCGCGCACCTTTGCAAAGACAAGGGCGTTGCTCCATATAATATTTTGGCGATCACCTTCACAAACAAGGCGGCAAACGAAATGAAAACCCGTCTTGAAGGGATGATAGACGACGCCTCGCAAATGTGGATTTGCACTTTTCACTCAATGTGTTCCAAAATTTTGAGGCGCGATATATCGCTTCTTGGTTCCTACACGCCAAATTTTTCCATCTACACAGATGTTGAGAAAACGCGAACAATAAAGCGTTTGCTTGAAAACAAAGAAACGAACATCACCGCCGACACAATCTCGTGGCACATCTCAAACGCCAAGAACCATTTGCTCGACCCTGATGAATACTCGAAGAATATTTTCGACCCACGCAAGCGCGACATCATCACAAGAGTTTATGCCGAGTATGAAAAAGAGCTCAAAAAGTGCAACGCTCTTGATTTCGACGACCTTCTCAACAAGACCTACGAACTTTTCACAACGCACAGCGACACGCTTGAATACTACCAGCGCAAGTTCAAATTTATTCATGTTGACGAGTTCCAAGACACGAACCGCTCGCAATATGAACTTGTGAAGCTTCTGGCAAAGGCTACTAACAACATCTTCGTTGTTGGTGATGAGGACCAGTGCATTTACTCATGGCGCGGGGCAGAGGTTGCCAATGTTCAAAACTTCATTGAGGACTTTGAGGGCGTTCAAGTTTTCAAGCTCGAACAAAACTACCGCTCTTCAAAAAAAATTCTTGATGCCGCAAACCTTATCATCAAAAAGAATCATAACAGGCTTGAAAAAAAGCTTTGGACTGAAAACGAAGAGGGAACAAAAATTGAGTTCAACACAACCTACAACGATTCGGAAGAGGCTGAATATATTGCAGGAACAATCAAGAGCCTGGTTGCGTTTGGCTATAAGTATAGCGATTTTGCGATTCTCATGCGCGTTAACGCTTTCTCGCGTGCAATTGAAGAAAAAATGATAACCTATGGAATCCCATACAAATTGTATGGCGGTTTCAAATTCTTTGAGCGAAAAGAAATAAAAGACGTTCTTGCGTATCTCAGGCTCATTCACAACCCTCACGACGATGAGGCAACTCGCCGCATGCTCACTTTTCCAAAGCGCGGAATAGGTGAGGCAACCATTGCGCAGATCTCTGTTGTTGCCGACGAGAGCGGAACCAGTATGTTCAATGCCATCATGCAGCAAAAACTCGGTTCGGCGAACAAGAAACTTGATGGAGTGAGAACGCTCTTTGAAGACCTCATTTCAAAGCAAGACAAGATGCCACTCTATGAGTTTGTTGAGTATCTAATTAGCACCGTCAACTTCAAGGAAGCGATTTCAAACAAGACCGACGAAGATGTCAACAAGCAAATGAACATCGACGATTTCTTGCTCTCGGTCAAGGAATATGCCGACGCCAATCCAACGGCAAATCTTGAAGAATACTTGCAATCCATAACGCTGATGCGAGATATCGACAGCCTCAACGAAGAGGATGACTTTGTCAACCTCATCACAATCCACGCAGCAAAAGGTCTTGAATTTAATGTTGTTTTCATCGTTGGCCTAAACGATGGTCTGTTTCCACTTTCAAGGGCAATCAACAGCTCGGATGAAAATGAGCTCGAAGAGGAACGACGCCTGATGTATGTTGCAATAACGCGTGCAAAGAAGAGGCTATTTTTGTCGCGCTCAAAAACCAGATTTAGTTTTGAAACCAAACGAACAGAATACACCGTTCCTTCAAGATTTTTGAAAGAACTTGG
>CANQQH010000078.1 GCA_947625955.1 uncultured Clostridia bacterium
TCGGGGTGGAGAGACTCGAACTCCCGGCCCCATGGACCCAAACCACGTGCGCTACCAAACTGCGCTACACCCCGATACACATCCTTTGAGCTGACTAATAAAATATACACTATATAATCGCCAATGTCAACAAAAAATCGAAAAAATGTTTCTAATTATTTTTGAATTTTTGCCTATATTATATCATCGTTTACTCCTTTACAATCGGCGGGGGTTTTGATATAATATTTTTATGAAAGCTTATAGAATTTTGTCAAAAGAGGAATACAAGAGTCTTGTTGAGACTAAAAGTTTGCTGAAAAAGAGGCGGGCTGGAGCGTGGACGCAACCCGAAAGGTTTGTGCATATGGAGCGCGAAAAGGATCAGACCGGCAAGTTTTTCTTTTTTTGTCTTGAAGATGCCGTATTCTTTGGCAGAGATTTGCTTGTCAGTTTCTTCGGCGGTTACAGGGAGAACGACGTGATTTTGGAAATAGATATCGACAAGAAGCAGGGCTTCGACAATCTTGTTGCCGGGGAATATGATTTTAACGACAAGTCAACTCCTGAAAAGCGTGAGCACATATTTCCAGAGCTGTATTTGCCAAGTGAACTTATTGATGAAAAGCTTCAAAAGGGCGAATATAGACTTATTGATAGCGAGTACCGAAAGGGCATAGAGAGTGCTCCAATGGAAAGTGAACGCGAGCCGCATTATCTTTTGCTTGGCGACGCGATTTGGAGCGTGATGAAGTCGCGCCGAGAATTAAAGTCTTTGATGGGCGCAAAAGAGCGTATCATGGCGGCAAGTGACAACATGGATGAAGAGGCAAAGGAGAAACTAAAAGCTGATATTGGCTATATTGACGTCGACATTGAAGAGGTGAAAGGCGAAATCGCGGCAAAGCTTGAAAAGCTGAAAGAGATATACAATGATTTTGCAAATGAGCACGAAAAATATATGATGCTGGCTCCGCGAAGTGAAAAGTAGAAAATGAAAAAAAGGCTTCCCTGAAAACGGGAAGTTTTTTGTTTTTGCAAAATATATCAAAATAAGACAAGGTTATATAAATAGTATCGCTTCGAAACTTTTGTTTTTTGTTTGGAGAACGCTAAATTATTCATAGGGAGGCTGCCTATGGAGATTAAATACCAAATGAAAGACAACAAAATGGAAGCAATGCTGAAAGGCGAGTTCGACGAATACACGGCTGAGTATGTGCGTCTTTCGCTCGACACAATCATAAAGGACATTTCTTGCATCAATAACCCGCAGCTGATTTTGGATTTTTCGTTGGTGAGTTTTATGGACTCAACGGGTATTGGTGTTTTGCTTGGAAGATACAACAAATTTAAGAAAAACAACATTGAGATGTTTATCAAAAATCCGCAAAATCATGTTGATAGAATATTAAAAATGACTGGTATTTATGATATAATGCCAAAAATTTCATAAGGAGATATTAATGGAAGAGTTTGAAAATTATTTTAAGATGACAATAGATGCAAAGCTTATCAACGAGGGGTTTGTGAGAAGTATGGTTGCGGCGTTCTGTGTGCAGCTCAATCCGTCGGTGAGTGAGATAAGTGATATCAAGACTGCGGTCAGCGAGGCTGTCACAAATTGCATTGTGCATGGCTATTCAGGCAAGAAGGGCTGCATTGATGTTTTGGTTGGGCTTCGCGATTCGACAATCTACATAAAAATAAGCGATGCTGGCATTGGTATTGACGATATAGAAAAGGCGCGCCAGCCGTTCTTCACAACCAAGGCTAAGGAAGAACGCTCGGGAATGGGCTTCACTTTGATGGAGAGTTTTATGGACACGCTGAAAGTTTATAACAATCAAAATGGTGGCGTCACTGTTGAGATGAGCAAAGAAATCAAGGTATAGGTGCGAGGCTTATGGAGGAGTTTGTGCCACTTACTCCTGATGAAACAAATGTGCTTGTTGAACAGGCAAAAATGGGTGATGAAATTGCAAAAGAAAAATTGATTCAAGGAAATTTCCCTTTGATAAAATCTATTGTTAGAGGCTATCAAAACAAGGGTGTTGAATATGATGATCTCTACCAAATTGGCTGCGTTGGTTTTTTGAAGGCAATCAACAACTTTGACCCGAGGTATGAAGTGCGATTCACAACCTATGCCGTTCCAATGATTGCTGGGGAAATCAAGAGATATCTTCGCGATGATGGAAACATAAAGGTTAGCAGGGCGATAAAAACTCTTGGGCATAAAATTCGGGGATATATTGATGAACTCAAAAAGGTGAGGAACTACCGTCGGCAAAAGATTTGGCAGAAAAGTTTGAAGTTGATTCGGCAGACATTGTGTTTGCACTCGATTCGTCGCAGCAAATGATAAGCCTCAATGCGCAGATTGACGAAAACTCCTCGTCATCTCAAATCGTGCTTGACAAATTACCAGCCGACGATAAGTCTGAACAAATACTTGATAAGATATTGCTAAAAGAAGCAATAACAAAACTTCCCGAGCGTGAGAAAAAAATATTGCTTTTGAGATATTTTAGGGGCAAAACGCAAAGTGAAGTTGCAGAAATAATGGAAGTTTCGCAAGTGCAAATATCAAGAATTGAAACAAAGATAATAAACAAACTAAAAACAAAAATACTATAAAATTTGCGATTTTATAGTATTTTTTAATATAATAAAGGTGTCAATTTGCGTTTTTTATTTGCTACCTTCTGCATCGTTAATTGTTGTTTTATTTTCTTCAATATTAATGTTTTTTTCTTGTTCTTGTTTTTCATCACTATTTAGCTCGGGAGTGATGTTGATTTCATCATTGTTGTTTTCTTCTTGTTTGATTGGTGTTTCGCTAATGATATTCGCATTTGAGTTTTCTAGAATGGTTGGTTTCTTAGGTGGAACTAATTTGTTTGTTTTTGTGTTTTCTCTATAATTGTTGTCTAAAAAGTCGATATTTTCGTTATTTTTGCAGTTTTCACATGGGTTTTCTTGGGTTTCATCTTCGTTTTTTGTGATTTTGTTATTTATTTTATCTTGCGAATTGCTTTGTGAATTTATATTGCTTATTGGATTTTCTTGTGTTATATCCACGTTTTGACTTGAAATATTATTTTCATTTTCTGTTGTTTTTTGCAATATTTCTTCATTTATACACTCATTATTGCAATTATTACTATTGTTTTCACTAATATTTGCGATTTTATTTTCTTTGCTTATTTTATTATTTATTTTTGTGTTGTTTTGATTAATTGTGTTTGGTATATTTTCGCCGGTCATGTTTGCATCTAGGATTTCAATAATTGCGTTTATTGCTTCTATTGACGAGTCAAGTTTTGCAAGTCTTGTGTCAATCGCCTCACTTGTTCTTATTATGTATGCATTGATTAGTGGGGAATATTGGCTTGTGGCCTTTATCTCACCAGCATGACTGAGCTGGTTTGCAATAAGTCCTTTGTTTGAATCAAGATATGATGTGTTGTCTTTTATGATGTTGATATATGCGTTTATTGCTGTTACAGCTTCTTTGTTAAGGAATATTTTTTTGCTATAAAGTGCATTGACATACAACAGCGTGTTTGCGCGCTTTTCAATTAGTGTTGAAAGCCTATCAACAACCTGTGTTGACTTTTCTTCTATGGTTTCCGTTAGGTTTTTCATGGTTTCTGAATTGGCATAAACAATATTATCAGCAAAATTACTTATTGAGTATGTTTGATAATTGCTGTTTTGTGTGGCATTGATTTTGCTAATTTTATTTCTTGACAGTCGCTGCCTTGGGTATCTGTTTCCGCTCATGTTGTAGTCGTAGTTGTAGGTATAGGGCATGCTATATGCTTGCATTTGCTGCTCGCCAGTTTGGTTTTGAATAAGTTCTTCTGGATGATAATGAGGGCATGGAACACATGCTCCATTTTGCGTGTTATTAATTTGCGCAGTTTCTGGCACACTGGTTATGAGTGTATTATTGTTGTTTGGTATTTGCTGAACTGCGGTCAAGTTGTCTATTGTTGGGGAAGAAAAACTTTTGATAAGTTCATTATCTGCCCAGTCGAGGCTGCTCACTGTATAAACAAGATTTGTAACGGTTGTGTCAAGGTTCTTTGCAAGGCTTTGCGATGAACTTGCGCAGCCTGATAGCATCAAACATAATATTGGCAATGCGATTAATAACCTAGTAATTTTCTTCACAATGTGTTCCTCCTGTTCATGTTTAGTATTATTCAAAAAACAAAAAATATAATCAATTTGAATATTTTGAGCGCTAATTGTCAATTGTTTATATGTAAAATTGCGTTTTTTGAGGTAGGTATGGACAAGCAAGAACGAAACGAACAATATTTGGAGTATGTTGAAAAGAAGTCACCTAAGGCTGGTTGGTTCACGTCGCTTTTCCATGCCTTTGTGATGGGCGCAACGATATGCTGTCTTGGTCAAATGTTCCAAGATATCATTCGTTCTTTCTATCCGATGATGGATCTTTTAACGCTGGGTGCGTGGAGCAGCATTATTGTTATTGCATTAACAATTCTTTTAACTGCATTTGGGTGTTTTGACCGAATAGCCAAATATGGTGGTGCGGGAACATTTATTCCAATTTCCGGATTCGCGAACTCCATTGCATCATGTGCGATTGAATTTAAGAAAGAGGGGCTTGTGTTTGGTGTGGGCGCAAAGATGTTCTATGTTGCGGGGCCTGTGCTTGTTAATGGTGTTGCTTATTCGCTAGTTGTTGGTATTGTGTATTTCATTGTTAGTTTGTTTTAAGGAGTTGTTATGAAGAAAATCGGCAAACAGACCTATGAGCTTGAAAAAGATGTTTTTATAATTTCTAGGTGTAGCCTTGTTGGAAGCAAAGAAGGCGAGGGGCCGCTGAAAAATTATTTTGATTTTGTTGAAAAAGATGACAAGATGGGCCAAAAGACTTTTGAAAAGGGCGAGCGAAGTATGTTTCTCAAAGCAATTTCGCACGCAATTAAAAAGTCAGGCATCAATCCCACCGACATAGATGTTTATGTTGGGGGAGACCTCATGAACCAGCTTGTTAGTTCGAACTATTCAGCCAGCCAGTTGGAGATTCCGTTCATTGGACTATATAACGCTTGTGCAACGATGACCGAAAGTTTGATTGTAGGGTCAACATTTTTGGATGCTGGGGCGGCAAAAAATGTGATATGTGCAACAGGAAGCCATTTCTCGACGGCTGAAAGGCAATATAGATATCCCCTTGAATTTGGGAATCAGCGTCAATCTTATGCGCAATGGACAGTTACGGGAG
>CANQQH010000079.1 GCA_947625955.1 uncultured Clostridia bacterium
TTCGAAATCTCAGGGTCGCAATCTTCAACACCTGTTTTGATAACTAGAATCGTTATTTCGTTCACCCCAGCAAACTAAAATAAAACTCAAAAAAAGGGAGGCAGTGGTCTCTCTTTTTTGCTTTCTATTTTCCAAAAAAAGATTTCTTTTTATGCTCAAAAATCAATGCAAAACAGCTTGGCGTGTGGTATAATAAATATGGGAAAGAGGGAACTATGAAAAATCCAGATAACAAGACAAAGAAGATTGAACTTTTTGATTTGACGAATTATAAAAAATTGCTAGAAAACAATCCATGCCATATTGCGACCGTCACAAAGCAAGGACTACCAAATCTGGCGGTTGCGTCAGACATTAAAGTTTTAGATAACAAAACAATACTTGTTTCAAACAACGAAATGATTCACACGCCCGACAATTTACAAGTCAACAAAAATTGTGTTCTAACATCATTTAGCGACCAATGGAAAGGTTTGAGGCTAACCGGTGTTGGAACTTACCACACAAGTGGCAAGTATTTTGTTTTGTGCAATCAATATTTCAATAATGAAACAGCAACACCAAAGGGCGCAATTGTAATGAAGATAAAAAAAGTTGAAAGTTTATTTTAACATCTATTGTCTATGTGAATTTTAGCAAATAAAAAAAGGAGTTAATATGAAAAAAGTTTTAATTACAGGCGGAAGTGACGGACTTGGAAAGACTATCGCAAAAGAATTGTCAAAAGATTATAAAGTGTATATCGCTGCGGTGGACGAAGAAAAGTTAAAAACCGTTTCAAAATTATTAAATTGCGAATACCAAGTTTGTGATGTTTCGGACCATACACAAGTGGAAAAAATGATTAAAAAAATTGGCAAAATAGATGTTTTAATCAATTGTGCAGGGCTTTGGATACAAGAAGAACTTGATTTTAATGATTACGCAAGAATTCAAAAAGTTGTTGATGTCAATCTTCTCGGTGTTATAAATTGCGCAAAAGCTTGTTTGCCAGCCATGAAAAAAAGTAAAGGTGGACAGATCATAAACATAAACTCACAAGCAGGAATAAACCACAAACAAGAAAGAGTTGTTTACAACGCAAGCAAATGGGGTGTGACTGGTTTTTCAAAATCGCTTGAAGATGAAGTGAAAAAATATGGAATCAAGGTCACGGACATCATGCCTGGAAAGATGAAAACAGATATGTTTAAGAAGATGAACATTGAAAAGTCGATGGCTGACGGCTTAGATCCAAAAGAAGTTGCTAAGCTAATAAGATTTATTCTTGCTTTACCAAAAGATGTAAATATACCAGAAGTGGGAATAAAAAACATTTTGAACTAAGGAGAAACCATGAAGCCTGAATTATTTTTAGGTCGTTAAAAAACGCAAAAATCAAAGGTGAGGCTTGATTTTTGGGTGAAAAAATGATAAAATAACACTATCGACAGCAAAAAGGAGCGTATAATTCGATGAATTATGCGCTCCTTTTTTAGTTTAAGAAAATATCAAAAGGAGTGAAAATTATGGAAAAAGATATCAATCAATTTTATTATGAACAAGAGTTGGTGGCACTTATAAAGTCTGGGGTTTACCCGAAGAAGCAAAGAAAATTGCCGACTCACATATTGCAAATGGCAGCTATGGTGAAGCCTCAAAACAAGTTGCGAAGGAAAGAAAAGAAGATGAAAAGCTCCAAGGCTATGCAAAAATATTATCGGCGCGCATAAAAAGCGGGGAAAAACCTCAGTATGTTGTTGAAGATATGGCTGAGCATGAAAGATAACCTTTGTCTATTGATTTTTGTGTGGCGCTGTGGTATAATATAAACATAAGGAGAAAGGCTATGCAAACGTTAAAAGAATTTTTGAAAGAATACCCAGATTGCGAGCAAAAGGTCGTTGACGGATGCGTGTTTGTCAAGGCAAGAACGGGATTAAGACACATGTATTTCAAGAATGGCGAGCAGGCATTTTTGAGGATTATAACGTGCGTTTTCGACAAGGACGGGCATCCTCTTCATGACACTTTTGAAAGCCGTGAACAGGCAGAAAAAGAAGTTGCAAGACTAAAAGAACAAGGCAAAGAAGCTATCATCGGCGATGTTGCGCCTGACGCTTCCTATGGCAACAGCCAGCAAGCAAGATACCCACATGGTGCAAGCGTATTTATTGTCAGTGAGAAAAATAGCGAAAGCGATTTGGGTCAAGAAAAATAGCCTGGCGGCAATCGAAATCAACCAGAGAAATTTCATATTTTGGAAAAAACAGGTCAAGAGCTGCATAAAAGCGGTTTTTGACCTGTTTTTTTGACTTTTTGGCACGATTTTGCGTTTTTTGCCATGGCAGCACACTCGAAAACAATAAAAAAAGAGAAGTTTGCAAAATTTTGATGCAAAACGAAAGCTTTTGTGCTATCATGAAAATATAGGAAAAGTCAATGAAGTATGCAATCAAAAAAGAGTTTGGATTATATAGGTTTCTAAAACTTCCGCTCAACAAGCCAATTTTGTATTTTGGGAAGTTTGTTTTGTCTATAATGCCGAAGGGGATGCGCTCAAATAGTGAGCTAAAAATTGAGAAAATGAAATTCGAGAACTATAAGGCATATGTCATAAAGCCTCGCTCGCAGGCGAAGCAGACTATTTTCTTTTTGCACGGTGGGGCTTTTGTTTTCAAGGGCGCGGCGTATCACTATAAACTCGCAAAAATGTATGCAAAAGTCACGCAATCAAATGTAATTTTTATTGACTACTCTTTGGCATTTGAAAAGAATGGGCGTCCGCTCGACGACTGCTTGGATGCTTATAGATATTTTCTTTTGAACAAGGAAAAATTCAATATCGACGAAAGCAAAATTTGTTTTGTTGGCGATTCAGCAGGCGCGTATTTGGCGCTCGCACTTTATAACAAATGCAAAGAGGAGAAACTTGCTTTGCCATCGCGCCTTATGCTCATCTATCCCGTTATTGACCCGGCGATGCAGAGCAAGTCGATGAAAAAATTCACAAACACTCCCATGTGGAACAGCAAACTCAATGCAAAAATGTGGAAAATTTACTTGAAAGGGCAGGAGGTTTTCAATCCTCTGCAAGCTGATTTGAGCCAGTTTCCCGAGACCTATATTGAAACTGCGCAATATGACTGTCTCCACGATGAGGGCGTGGATTTTGCGAGCAAACTCAAAGCGTCAGGTGTGAAATGTGAACTTCACGAAACTGAGGGCACAATGCACGGCTTCGACATTAAGCTTAGCGCCCCAACAACAAAAGCAAGCCTTCAAGCGCGCATCGAGTTCTTGAAAAAGTAGGCTATGAGCGCTCGTGTTTGAGCATAAAATATATATTTTTGTGAGGAATTATGGAAATTGTAGAAAACAAAAAAATGTTTTATATGGTGCAGGACACCCCTTTCAACAGAAAATACAATGATTATAAAGTTGGAGATGTTTTTGTTGCAAATTCAAAGCACAACCCCAAAAAGCACGCGTATAGAAAGGCGTTTTTCAGCCTCCACAAAACCGAAAGGCAAAAAAGAATTATGTTCATTGAGGACCTACACGAAAAGGTTCGAAAGAGCATTGACAAAAATTTGCCAAGCAGGCAGGCGAGTATTGTTGTGTTTGAAAATTTGGAGCAGTGCGAGGCGCTCGCAAAAAAGTGGGCGCGATTCAACATCAGTCCACTTCATATTTTTGAGGTGGAGCTGACAGGCAAACTGCACAAATGCTCTTGCACGCCCGACGACGAAAAAGAAAACCTTTCCGAGCAGCAGCACACCGAGGGAATAACGACTTATTGGAAGGGCGAAAAAGACACCGGCCTCAGCGAATACCTCTTCCAAGGCAAAGTCAAAGTCACCAAAGACCATCGCAACGACCTAGAAAATTCCCCTGCGAGCGAAAAATGAAACCCTTATAAAATTTCGATGGTGAGGCCTAGGGCGCGGGCTTTGTTGAAAAAGAGGCTAAGGTCGGGTTCGGACCACTGTTTCCAAACAAAAATGTCGCCGTCGATGAGGGGGATGCTTTTGTCTTCTTCGTAAAAATAGTTGGACTTATAGTCGGGCTTTGCGCATGCAACATCTGCATCTTCAATGACGTTAAATGCATGGTTTGAAATGTTGAAAATTTCTTTTAACTCTTGTTTTTTGATATCTATGTGTTTCTTGACGTATTCGGTGACGACTTCAAGAACAATTTCTTCTTTTGCAACAATTTTTTTATTGAAAATTAGATCTTTTGTGTTTTTTGATAAAGTCTCTTTGGGCGCTGCGGTTTCGTTAAGCAGGGGAGTTTCGGTGGAATTATCCTTCTTGAACAGCTCATATAGTTTTTGCTTTATTTCATTTATGAGGCTTTCATTGTCTGAGTTGAGGCCAATTTCTAAAAGTTCGTGAGCGTGGTTCACATTTCCACTTTTTAGGATATTGAGAGCGTATTCAGAAAATCCCATTTTGCTGACAGGAGTTTTGTATTTATCGTTGCTGTTGACAAGCGGCTTTTTAATTTTCTCATCGTATTCATATTCGTTGATGTATTTCAAACAAAATTCATCGGCGAATTTTGTGTATTCCATCGATGTTAGGTCTTTTTTATAAAAGCCCGTGAGAGTAAAGAGCCCAACAAATCTACAACAAAATTTATTTCCGGTCTCAAAAGGATCAATTTGAAAGCAAAGGCGATAGGGTAAATATCCCTCTTCGTTTCTTTTGTTGTTATAGAAATTTTTGGTTGTGCTGACGAGTTTCTCTTGGATTCTGGTTTTGTTATCAAGCAAATAATTTTTCCATAACCAGTCTTTGCGATGCCCATGCGTTTCTCCGTTCAAGAAAACAAACCACGCAGCAACGTCTTTGTAGCCAAAATTGTCTAGCTTGACAAGCGAATTCATAAGCCCTTCGTGAAGATTTGTTTCAATCGCTTTATTGATCATATTAACATAACTTTTTCCATAAAACACATCGCCAACAAATAGATTTTTCATTTGTGTCTCCTAAAATTTATTAGTATTATATCACGAAACCCTCATTGCAGCCAATATCTATCGGTTGTTTCGTCCCATATATCTTTTAAGAATTTACCCTCAACTTTCGCATTGTTTTTGAAATCGGCATAATCTTTGAAAATAACTTTTTCCTTGGTTTTTGGATTGTAGAGCTGAACATGAAAGTCGTCGCCTTGGAAATCAACAAGTTCAACGGCATAGCACACGCCATTATATTCAAATTG
>CANQQH010000080.1 GCA_947625955.1 uncultured Clostridia bacterium
CATGCTCCATGACTTCTTCAAATTTTTCCTTGTCTAATTTTTTTCCTAAATCTATAATAAAATCTTCTATTTTAGGAATTACTTCCCATGGATATTTTATGTTTTGAAAAATATCTTTTGCTATTGGCGCCGCAACAACCCCGCCATAATACGCGCCCTGTGGCTCATCAATCACCACCAGAACGCTAAATCTCGGCACATCGGTTGGATAGAAGCCCATGAACGACGCAACATACTTTCCCTCGGCAATAGCCCCATTTTCATACTTTTGCGCCGTGCCGGTCTTGCCGCCGATGTCGTAGCCCGCAATAGCAGCGTTCTTGCCTCCACCGCCATTAACAACGTCGCGCAGCATCTTATTGAGGCTGCTTGAAACTGAGCTTTTCAAAACCTGCCTTATTGCAAGTGGATTCTTTTGATATAGCACTTCGCCAGTGCTTGAAGCAATCTCCGTCACAAAATGCGGCTGCATGAGTTTTCCGCCGTTGATCGCCGCGCAGACCGACGTTATAAGCGCAAGTGGCGTCATTGCAACCGACTGCCCAAAACCCATCCTGAAAAGGTCGCCATCCTTCACCATCGACTTTGGCATCAAAACACCCTTTCCTTCGCCGGGAAAGTCCAAATTATAGCCCGTGGAGATACCAAACGCTTCCAAATATTTATAGAATTTTTCAAGTCCAATTCTGCGAATGAGTTCCATAAACACGCAGTTGCACGAGTTGCTAAGCCCTTTTCCAAGACTTTGTGAGCCGTGCCCAGTTCGCCTGTGGCAGTTGATTTTCACGCCGTCAACAATCCTATATCCCGGGCAGTAGAAATAGTCGTGCTCGCTCGTTAGCCCCTCACTCATTGCAATCGCCGTTGTGATGATTTTGAAAGTTGAGCCGGGTTCATACGCATCCGTGATAGTGGCCGCTTTTGAAAGTTTCAATAGCGTTTCAATGTCGTCTCTCGGGACATCGTTGAGGTCGTAGGACGGCTTTGTTGCAATGGCCAAGAGTTCACCAGTTGATGGGTCCATCACGATTGCTGAGGCGGTTTTTGCCCCCGTGGAGAGCTGCGCGGCGCTAAGTATTTTTTCAACTTCGCGTTGAATCCTGATATCTATTGTGAGTTTGAGGTCAAGTCCGTCAATAGATGGGATGAAATATTCAAGCGAGTCGTCGAGAGTTTTGCCCCTTATGTCGCTTTCAACCATGCTGACGCCGTTTAGCCCTTTGAGATACTTGTTATATTCGCTTTCAAGCCCTCCCTGACCATTTCCGTCGCTTGAAACAAAGCCAAGAATCTGCGTGAGAAGATCGCCATAGATATATTCACGTGAGGTGTTTTCGCTGAAAAATATGCCGCTTTCGTAGTTTTCCAAAATTTTTTCAACAACGCTTTTGTCTTGGTTTTTCAAAATGAGAATTTCCGAATAGCCGCGTTTTTCAACCTTGTCGAGAATCTCTTCAACATCGCTTCCAGTTGCATTAGCGATAGCGGAGGCAACTTTGAGATTATCTTTGATGTCGCTTGGACGCGTGTAGATATCATAGGTTGTGTGGCTAGACGCAATAAGCGCGCCGTTGCGATCATAGATATTCCCACGGCTTGCGGTCAGCGGCAAGTCGCGAAGCCATTGTTTATAGGCTCTTGAAACAAGCTCGTTCCCGCTGATGACCTGCAAGAAAAGCAGTCTTGATAAAAGAGCGCACAAAAAAAAGGTTACTAGAACAAATAGTGCTAGTAGCCTTTTTCGAATTGAAATTGAAGTATACTTAATTTTCATTTCTCGCCTCACAAGATTTGTGATTGGCGATTAGTTTTTAGCTGAAAAGATTTCTAAGCTTCCTGCAAAAGTCTTCAAACCAGTTGCTTTTGGATTCTGCCTTTGGTCTTTCCCCGATAACGAAGTCGTCAACTTCAACTTTATCTTCCTGTTGAGGTTTTTTGAATTTGTTTTCAACCTCAGCCTTGATATTATCTTCATCGCCTAGGCTATTGTATGTTTCACTAAGATCATTTATAACCTGACTTTGCGTAGCGACGATCTCTTGTTTATGAGCAATATTGCCAGAAAGTGAGTTTATAACAACCGCATTATAGATGCAAAATGCAATTATAATGGCAACGATGATTGAGTAAACAGAAACAATAATCTTACCTCTTGCGTTAAGACGTGGGCTTGCCACAATCTCTTTTTTCATGGTAACACTTTGCTTTTGCTTTTCCTCGTTGTTTTTCTCGATAGTGGCAAAGTCCATTTGACGAGCTTTTTCGCCGAATTCTCTATAACTATTAGGGTCAAAGTTATATTGTTTCTCGATTTCAAAAGCCGGCTGAGATTCATTTTGACTACCAAATTCAAATGGTTTGAACTCAGGTTCAACCGCTGTTTGATATTCATAGCCTGTTTTTTGTTTCTCTTCAATCTCTGTCACTATTCTTTCCTCCTTATAATTTCTCGACTATTCGCAGTTTCGCACTCTGCGAGCGTCTGTTTTGCTTGGCTTCGGTTTCAGAAGCCGTGATTGGATGCGGCGTTATGATTTTCACGATTGGCTTTTTGCCACAAACACAAACGGGAAAATCTTTCGGGCACGTGCAACCCTCTGCAAGTTCTTTGAAGGTGTGCTTAACAATTCTGTCTTCAAGTGAGTGGAAAGAAATGATCGCCATTCTCCCACCACTTTCAAGCCTGTCAACCATAGATTTTATGAAGGTGTCGAGCCCGTCAAGTTCGTGATTCACTTCAATTCGTATTGCTTGAAATGTTCTTTGAACGTTTGATGAGCCATCGTTTCCCCTATATCTTGGAACGGCCGACAAAATTATTTTTTCAAGTTGCTTAGTTGTTAAGATTTCAGCCTTTTTTCTTTCGCCAACGATTTTTCTTGCGATGCTTTTGGCAAATTTTTCCTCGCCATATTCCTTGATAACCCTTGCGAGCTCTTGTTCGGAATAAGTGTTAACGAGTTCCTTTGCACTTAGCGAGGCTTCTTTGTCCATGCGCATATCTAGCACGCTGTCAAAACGAAAGGAAAAACCACGTTCGCTCGTGTCGATCTGGTGTGAACTCACCCCAAGATCAACCAGCACGCCATAAATATTCTTGATGTTATGCTTATCAATGAAATCAGGCGCGTCTTTGAAATTGCTTTTAACGATAGTCACATGGTCGCCATATTCTTTTAGTCTTTCTTTTGAAGCATCGATTGCGTCTTGGTCTTGATCGAATCCCACCAAAAAGATGTTCTCACACTTCAGCATCTCGCTGGCATGACCCGCACCGCCAATTGTGCAATCGATATAGGTTTTGCCTTTTTGAATATTAAGACCGCTTATGACCTCGTCTTTCAGCACTGGGACATGGTTAAACTCCATTTTAGACCCCATACTTAGAAAGCGCGGACGAGGCTTCATCATAGTTTTCGGCTGTGTTATACGCATTGAAGCTTTCTTCCGACCAGATTTCGACCCTGTTGCCAACGCCGATTGTGACAACGTTTTTCACAATCTTGGCAAAGTTTCTCAACTCTTGTGGAAGCAAAATTCTTCCCTGCTTGTCCTCTTCGGTCACAAATGCCGACGACAATAACGCCCTGACTGCCTTTTGCGCTTCCAAATCAAAGGTGGAAACGTTTTCAAGCTTCTTATAAAGCTCTTCAAACTCCTTGCTTGAAAATGCAAACAGACAACCATTTGTGCCTTTCGCAACGATGAATCCCTCTTTCAAAGCCTCCTTAAACTTAGAGGGCATTCTGAGTCGGCACTTTTCGTCTATTTGGTGGCGATAGGTTCCAATAAACATAATCTCCCTCCTTGTTTGTACTTTTGATTATAGCCATCTAAAAAAACCTTGTCAACCACTTTTGACCACTTTTTAACAAAATTATTAACAATTGTTGATAACTTTTTCCACACTGACCACTTTTTAACAAAAACTTTATATTTTTGAATTTTGTGAAGAGCCAAAAGAAAACCACCGACGGAAGCTCTCCATCGATGGTGATTTCTAGATTTCTTCAATAAGCATTGGTTTCATTTCAATAAGGTCGGCGCTTGTGAGGTAATAATCAATTCCATTTTTTGAAATATGGGTTGAATATCTCCCCATCGACTTGTGAAGATGACCATAAACAACTTTTTTTGCGCCATACTTTTCCAAAAGCCTAGTAAACTCGCTATCCTCTCTTTTTGAATTGAAAGGTGGATAATGAATCATGTATATGAGCGTGTCGCCCTCTTTTATAAGTTTTTTCGCACTTTCGAGCGCAAGTTCCATTCGTATTTGTTCTCGCGCGTAGAGTTTTTGGTCTTCCTGAGTGAATCTTGAGTCGTTCTCACTCTCGGGAACATCCCAGCCGCGCGTTCCTGCAATAACAACATTTCCAATTTTAACGGCGTCGTTTTGAAGCGCCATTATCGACTTTGGAAGTATCGCGCGCACGTTCGAAACGCTCTTCCACCAATATTCATGATTGCCTTTTATGATGATTTTTCGCCCATTTAGGCTTTCAATAAATTCGAGATCCTTTTGAGTTTCCTCCATTTTCATTGCCCAACTGATGTCACCAGCAATCAAAACAAGGTCATCTTGCGAAACCATATTCTGCCAGTTTTCTTTGAGTTTTTCGGTGTGGTTTTCCCAATTGCCGCCAAAGATGTCCATAGGTTTTTCAACCATGAACGACAAATGCAAATCACTCAGCGCAAATATTTTCATTTGTTGTCACCCCCAAAGGTTTCGAGAAGTTGCTCGATTTTCAAAAGGACTTTTTCTTTTCCTTCCCCTGTCTCGCTGCTTGTCAGGATGATATTGTCCTTCGCAATTTTGAGTTTTGAAGTGATTGCAATCTTCGACTTTTCCATCATGCTTCGCTTGATTTTGTCAAGCTTTGTTGCAACAACGATAACCGGGATGTTATAGGTATAGAGATATGAGAGCATGAGAACATCTTTTTCGGTTGGTTCGTGACGAATATCGACCAGCATAATAATTCCAGCAAGGTTTGGGCTTTCGGCAAAATAGCTTGTTATCATGCTTTCCCACTTGCCCTGCTCGGCCTTGCCGGCCTTTGCATAGCCATAGCC
>CANQQH010000081.1 GCA_947625955.1 uncultured Clostridia bacterium
CCTATACTCTTCAAACTGCGGCCCCAAAATATCAAACTCATAGCCGCAGCAAGGGCATAGATTTTTCTTGAACTTATAAGGGTCGATGTCAAGCCCGCCATATCCGCAAACCGGGCAAATATATTTTTCCATTTTCTCTCCTTCTCCGCCGCCCGCCAAAAATTTTTCAAGCCAACACTTTCATTATACATCATCAAAGCGAAATCCCCTACGCTTTTAACCAAAATTTTTTATAGTATCAAAACCATACTCCCCAACAAAATGTCGCGAGCCCTCTTTTGCTGTTTGCGTTCTCTGCGTCACTATGGTATAATTCTAGCAATATTAACTCTAGCGGAGGTAAAAAATGCTCAAGGAATATCGTTTGGATGAAGGCTATAAAGCAAATATAACTTCGGCAGAACGGAATGCACTCATTCGTTATTGTCTTTCTATTGGCACGCGAGCCAAATGTTCAACGCGCGCTTTAATGCGTCCATTCAAACAAAAATATCTTACAGCTGCCCTAAGCGAAATGAAAGACAACCATTCAAGAAAAATTGCAGAGTACTCAAAGAAAATTGAACTTTACAACAAAGGTGAACTCCAACTTTCGCAAGAGTATATTGATTCTTTTGGTAGCACCCCAACAAAGGCGCAATTTGAAAAATACATGAAAGCCCTTATCAATCAAGAGCGCGATATTATGCGGACTCTTTCAAAAAGTTATCAAATATTCGTTGACTTTGCTTATACCAATAAAAATGTACTTGCCTTTCATGAATCATTAAGCCCCCGTATTACATTTGGCTATTCGAACTCTCTGCACGAGGAATGTGATTTTGCTCTAACAAAGGAAATAAAAAACGCCTTTTTGAACTCCTCACTCAAAGAATCACAAACTTTTGAGCAAGATTGGACCCACGATTGGGGCCACGTTTATTTCAACTCAATTATTGAACTTTTATATGAAGATTTAGAAATTTTCGTTGGAGAACGTCTTGTTCTCTCAACCTTGTCGCATGAGCACTGCATGACCGTCTTCCTCACCGATGAAGAACTTGCTGCTTTTATTGACTTTGAAGGAAAACGAAAAGAAAATCTTATAACACAAAAGAAGCTTAAAGATTCTTAAAAAAACACAAATATGCAGAGGCATTTACATCCCTCTCCTGCCATTTGCGTTTCGCTGGCTGATTATGATATAATATACTAAATCAAGTAAAGGGGCTCCACTTTTATGAAAAAATTTCTGGCAAGGATTTTCATATTCGCGTCATTAATCGTGACCATGGCAAGTTTTAGTGCCTGCAAAGCGCCCGAATACCAAATCGCGGAATATAATAACAACAATTCCCCCTCGATAGATTTTATGCAGCCATGGGCCTTTTATAACAAAAGCACCAGCGAGCTGACATCGCATTTTGATAAACTTGCTGAAAAGGGATTCAACACCATTATCATACAAAGCGTTGCAAAATATATCTCAGGCGAGCCGAGCGTCTGCTACTATCAAAGCCAAACAGAGTTTCCAAAGTCGCATCCTGACTTTCTTCAAAATGTTATATACGCCGCCAAGGCGAACAATATAAAAGTGGTTGCTGGCATTTGCAGCGACGATTATTGGTGGCAAGGCAGTCAGCACAACTATAACGACGAAACGATGCAAATGCTTTACGCTCAGGAAACAAATTGCATAAACGAGTTGCTGCACTATGATATCGACGGCCTATACTACGCAAACGAAATGTATTCCAATCCGTATGGCTACGAAACGCAGTGGGCAAAGCACCTCAACAGCCTTATAGACTATATAGAAAAGCAAAATCCGCAAATGCCATTGTGGCTCTCACCCTTCAATTCTTCGGCGTTCAATCAAAGCGGAAACAGCAAAATCGAGATGTGGGACAGATTTTTTAGGCTCACGAACTTTCGAGAGTGCGACCTATTTTTGTTGCAAGACGGCTTTGGCAACTTGCCATCTTCACCCAACAAGACCGAGAGCCGAAATGTTTATAATCTGAATTTGAGAATACGCAACTGCTGTTTGCATAGCAGCAAAGCAAGCTTCGCTTTGAACACCGAATATTTCGCGAAAGGCGGTTATGCTTCTGCGGCTCGCATTAAACTTCAAACTCACTACGCCAACAAACTTGGAAACGTTATCGCTTGCTTTTCATACTCACACTATTTCTTGCTCTAACCCCGCCACGCGGCATCAAATCTAATCTTCGCCTTTGGCGAGAAAGGAAAAAAACATGTATTATTTAGGATTAAACAAAAGTACAGTTCAATATAGCGATTGTTTTGAAAAATGGATCTTGCTAAACGGCGACGATGAGTTTTCCTATAAAAGCATATACGGCACGACAATTGACTACAACCAGCTTGAAAATTTCGAGGCAATTTCTCGCTACTATTCTCATTGCATAGATGAGATCAAGAAGAACGACAAGAACGCAAAGTTCATGCTCTATAACCAAGCCGCAATTGAATTTATGGACGACACTTCTTCCCTTGTTTGTTTGAATGATATAAACCTCATAAAAAAGCTAAACAACAAGCCTGAGTGTAAACGCCTTTTGAAAGATGAAATCAATGTTCTTGACCACAAATACCTCAAAGCAGACGAAATAAGTTTTGAAAAATTGAATAGGCTTTTCAAAAGGAAAAACGGAAAATATGTGGTGCAGCAACCAGTTGGGTTTGGTGGCGAAGGAACATATCTTCTCGATAAAAAAACGATGCCAAAGCTTGACAAAAACATCACCTATGCCGCGACTGAATATATTGAAAATTCCCTACCCATAAACAACACCTTCATGATTTCTGGCAGCGACATTATGATTTTTGATGGCTCGTTGCAAGTTATAAAGGCAGACGACGAGCTGATATATGATGGCTATGACTATGACGGCTACAAAAAACTTTCCAAAGCCCTGCAAAAAAAGATATATTATCAAACGCAAAAGATTGCTCAAAAGCTTCGAACTCTAGGCTATCGAGGAATTGGCGGCGTTGACTATATTATTGACGGCAATCAAAACATCTTTTTCATGGAAATAAATCCGCGTTTTCAGGCGTCGTCGTGCGAACTAGACAAGAATTTGAGAAAGCAAAACCTGCCAAGCATTTTCACTCTCAACTATTTGAGTTTCTATAACGAAGCCAAATTCAAAGAATATTGCAACAAAATAAATTAATAAAAAGGAGAAAAAGATGCAAACAAGAGATTATATTGGAAAGATTGTGAAGGTCAAAATTGACAGACCGCTAGGCTCAGCGCATCCCAATCATGGGTTTATTTATCCCGTGAATTATGGGTATATTCCAGGCACTATTTCTGGTGACGGAGAAGAACTTGATGCCTATGTTCTTGGTGAACACAAGCCATTAGAAACTTTTGAAGGCAGAGTTATAGCTGTTATACAGCGCCTAGATGATAATGATGACAAGTTGGTTGTTATGGCAGACGGAAGAAATTATAGCGATGAGCAGATAAGCGCGCTTGTTGAATTTCAAGAAAGATGGTTCACAACCAAAATATTGAGATAATATTGGAGAAAATATGAACTGCAAGTTGAGTCAAACGGATTTTGAAATGATAAAGCGTCAAAACATGCTGGCGATTATTTCGCAAGTCCTTATTTTATTGGGAGCTTTGGGCGTTGGCGTGATGCTGATTTTATCTGAACTGCTCTACCCCAGCATTGAGGAGTTTTCGCTGTGCCCACCATGGTATCGCGCCGCTATGTATGTTTCGCTGTTCGTTATAACAATCGGCATTGTTGGTTGCGCGTTTTTCAAAAACCGAAGAAATACGAGCAAGGATGAATTTCATGTTGCGCTCATAATATTCTTGATTGGCTTTTCACTCAGCATCGGGTTTGCATTGGCGCGCAACGAAGCATATTGGAAAGACGTTGTGATCTGCATTGGCGGAGCACTCTGCTCGGTTGGGCTGTTTTCAGGAATTGGCAGCCTCATTGGTCTTTTGAAAAAACTAAATGGTAGGTTTGCAAAAATCTATAACAACTTGGTTTTCGCAAAGCCGCCTAAAGTGAAGCCGATTATCATGGGAAACGGACTAAGATGCACCCTGCCAAAGGGCGCAACCCCATCGCAAATAAAAAAGGTTGAAAGCTATTTCAAAACAAGCCTTCCAATCGAACTTGTTGAGTTTTTGCTTGAATTTGATGGCGACGGCAACCTGCTCTTCTCGGCTCGAAATATCATTGAAACAACAGAGAGCGTGCGCGCAAACTTCGATAGCGTCTTCGATGGCATAAACACGCTTTGCTATTTCGGTGGGAACGGATTTGGCGACTATTTCTGCTACGAAATTGATGAAAGCGGCTCAATCCAAGCTGGCAAAATCTACCTATGGAAGCATGAAACAAACAAAGCAATAGAAGTTGCAAAATCGTTGCCTGAACTCATTGAAAAATATTATGGCGGCGAAATAGACGAATAACCGAAAACAAAAAAGGAAATCGTTTAGACTTCCTTTTTTTTCATGCTTATTTATGTTTTTCGTCAGGCTGCGAATCAACATTTGCCAACTTGTCACCTGCTTTCGCGCTCAGCATTTCGTGAACCTCTTCGAAGAACTCGTCAGCCTCATTAGGATCGAAGGTCTTATGCTGCGTTGTGCCGTCTGGATTAATGAAAACATACTCTTGTTTTGGAATTGAAAATTCAAATGGTGAGAGCAAGGTTGACTTGAATGGGTCGTTTTCAAACATCTGGCAATAGGTGGCGGTTCGATAAACTTCCATCAACTTTTTGTTTTTTATGAGTTTCAAAAACTCTCTTGGAGTAACACCGTATGGAGCAAGCCTTTCAGCAAAAATTTTGTACCCCTCTCTTTCGTCTTTTATTGCGTGAGCGCCGAAAACTGCCAACCCCAAAAATCCCTCAGGGCTGAACTGCCCAAGATAGGCTGATGTGAAAATCGAAGACGCAACCATTGACGCAGCCATGATACCAAACATAGTGTTCGACATCATTCGATAACGCTTGAAGTCTTTGTATTTCTCCGAATGTTTGTAGCCAAGCGCA
>CANQQH010000082.1 GCA_947625955.1 uncultured Clostridia bacterium
GTGTTTGCCCAACCAACGCCATCAACGTTGTTGATAACGTTCCAGTTATCGACCCCGACAAGTGCATTGAGTGTTACAGGTGTGTGTTGGCGTGTCCCAACCATTGCATATCAAGACTTTAGAGGGCAAACTTTGCGCTTATAACTTTGTTACTGCAAAAAATTCTTGACAGGGATTTATTTTAATAAACCCCGTGCCAAGAATTTTTTTTGTGCCTCGTTCTAAGCGTAAATTTTGCCCTCTAAGTGTTTCTTCGCTTAAATATTTTTGTTTCTTTCTTCTTTCATCGAATTTCGCCCTCGAATGGGGGATTGAATTTTCTGCTTTATACTGCCAAACAGCCGAAACGGAGTTGTCGTTAACTTTGAGAAAACATCTTCAACAGGGTTGCCGTTGAATTAGTTCACCCCCATTGTCGCTCATTCTATCGGCTAGGGTAGCAAATAGTATTAGATTTTTGAGATAAAACACAAATACAAAAATTCTCGCGACACTACTGATGTGCGGGAATTTTTTATGTGCGTTTTAGCCAAAAAGATGATGCTAGTTGCGGTGCGGATGGCGAGTTGCGTAAGCGCAACGCAACCAGATTACGCTTGTCGAAAAACTTGCGTTTTTCGGCAAGCGAAGATGGGAGCGCGAGGGATGAGTCCCTCGCAAAATAATATAAAATAAAAAACAAAATCACCCTCATTTTTGTTGACAGAGTATGTGGGGGGGGGGGGTATAATATAATAGATAAATAGAAAGTTGGGCGGGGAAATGAAAGGCGGCTCGTGTTTTTCTTGACTGAATTTTTGGGGACAGGGTGCCTTGCGGGGTACATAAGAAAAATTTATCGCTGTGCTATTATAAAAATGAATAGTTAGCAAAAAACTAGAAGGTGAGAAGATATGAAGAAAAAGGTTTGGTTGTTAGCGCCGCTTGTGGCACTGCTCGTTGGAGCCATATGTTTTTTTGCTGGAAGTTTGAAGCAAATCTCCTATGGCGCAGTCTATGGCAACGGAATCGACATTGAAGGCGGTGCTAGTTTCACCCTCAGCAGCGGAACAATAAAAGCTTCTCGCAAGGTTGACTATGGCGGAGGCGTTTCAGTCACAAACGGAACTTTCAAAATGAACGGCGGAACAATCGAGGGAAATAGCGCGACCTACGGTGGCGGGGTCTATGTTGGCAGCAGCGGTACTTTCACCATGAGTGGTGGAACAATAAAGAGTAACACAGCGACCTACGGCAGCGCAATTTATATTTCAAGCGGCACCTTCAATTATGGTGGTGGAACCATTTCGGGCGAAATCTACACCAACACCACAATAAACATAAACAAAAAACCATCCTCGGCGCTCACCATAAATTATAGCGGAGTTGCAAGTGGAACAAGAATAGCAAAAGTTGCAAGTGGGGTAACGGCCTCTGCAAGCGACTATACTCTCACCAACTTGCCAGCTGGAATGGACCTTGAAGTGCAAAATATCAGCGGAACCAACTATATTGTTGTTGCTGCTGCAAGCGGAATAACGTTCATTGCTGAGGGGAATGGCACTGTTAATAACCAGACAACTTATAGAATAGCAAATGTTTTTAACTACTTGGCTGATTATTCAATTGGATTTAGTGCACCTAGCTTTATATATACTTATTATGAACTTGAAGGTTACAATTTTAATATCTACACTGTTTCTATATACTACGATGGTGAAACATTGTATGCGAATGGAGAATATTTTTCGTCCGAGCAATCTGTTCTCTCAATTCCAGCGCAGGAGAATAGTGGTTCGCGATTCATTGGTTGGTTTATCGACGGGAAAGCGGTTGACAATAGTTTGCCAAGAAGTGAGAGAATCCTAAACGATGGAACAATTGTGACAGCCAAGTTTGAAAGTTCAGTCTATACTCTCACAATTGATTGTGGGCGTTCGGGTTCGGTTGAGTATGGTAAAGTTGTTGGCAGCGGCGTGTCAAAAGTCGGTGTTGGTTATTATCAAATTCCGTTCAAACCTGGAACTACCATAAAGTATGTGGGAGGAAGTCTCATTGTTGGCGACAACAAAATTCAAGTTTATCCAAAGCTTGGGTATGTTATAAAAAGTGGTTCACTCTCTGGCGCGCCCACTGGCTCAGTGGATAGTGAAGGTTATCGAACAACGACTCCAACAGCCAATTGCGGTTATACTTTAACCATGCTAACTGAATTTTTTCAAATTGGGAGAAAACTAACAATTGGTTGCATTGGACGGCAACAACTAACAAGAAACGAAACCATAATGATTTATGCGGCTCTTTATAATGGAACTTTAATTGCTCGCGGGGGAAGTAACTTAGATGCACCGCTTGTTGATGCTGCCTACTATGACGAATATACAACCGAAGAGATATATGCTGCGATTCAGCCTATGATAACATTGACACCAACAACGACTGCAAATATGAATAGTTGCTGGGTTACTATTGGTGATATGTTGGCAGCGTATAAGGAGCGTGCATACACAACAATAAATCAATATTTTTCGCTTTATAAATCAAACACCAGCTCTTTGTCTTCTTCTAATGTATATGAAGAAAGATTTTTCCCAATAGGCAATGAAATTAGTGATGTTAGGGGAACAGAGTATAATTTTGATGGCTACTATGTTTTCTGGAATCCTCAAAAAGTTAGTTTGGAAAGAGGAAATAATTATTTTTTTAGCGGATATGAAGAAGGTGAATTTGATGGCTATGGTAAAATTGTTTATGTGGATAGCAAACCAAATGATATTTTCAAAGTCAAAAATTTTCTTGAACCATTCTTCAATCTTGCCTCAGTTGATCCTGACATTAGTGCAGGAGAGGGGGTTATTAATTATAGTGAATGGGACAATTCGTGGTATAGTGAAGTTAATTGTGTAGTTTTTAGTATGGATCTTTTTGCTGAAAATTCATCACAATATGCTTCGCTTATTGAACAAATGTGTTATTATGAAAGATATTCGGGAATAGATTTACAAGCTTATATTGAACCTCTTATGAGCGCTGCGTGGAGAACAATGGCGGTTGCTATGAATAATGGCTACATTTCTGGCGGAAGTTTTGATGAATATAATAATGAGATCATGGAAAATTTTGGTAATTGGATTCCATCAACTGGTCTTTTGGAAAATGCTATGTATTATGGAAATCCTGGGGCTTTTAGTCCATACGAATGGGTTTCTATGGTTGATGAAAATAAACAGATTATGCCAGAGCTCGTTGCTGGTTTGAGGGAAAGATGGTTGACAACTAGGGCATGTGACTATGAACATGATAGAAAACTCTCTAATCAATATTTTAGTGCTCGAACATTCCTGTCAAAAACGCCATATATAACATTGTCTGAGCTTTCTGGTGATTATGATGCTGATATAAGAAATATTGTTCAGTCGACTAGTTTCAATGCAGAAAATAGTGAAAAAGAACAGCGTGTGCCTGAGAAAGAAAAAAATACCCTTTTCTTCGATAACAAGAAGTTCTACTTAGAACCGATAAGAAAAGAAAGATAAAAAGTGCCGCCCTTTCGGCACTTTTTATCTTTGATTGCATTATGTTGTTTTTTGACGCGACGAGCGGTGCTCGTCGCTACAAAAACCGATTATAATATATTGAAAAAGAAATTGTCAAATAAATAAAAAAAGTTTTTTCAAATTATTGACACACATTTTTCTGTGTGGTATATTATTGTAGTTTACTGTGAGGTATTATCAATTATTATCCGCTTTTTTGTGGGTAGAAAGGGGATTTTGATAAGGTTGAATAAGGCTAAATAATATTTTAATCAAACAATTCAAGGCAAGGGTTATGCTTTGAGTTTTTTTGTGTTTATTTTATTGTTTGGCACTATTAATATTCGAAAAATCTCGCTCAAATGTATTTTTATTTTAGAAAGTGGTGGAGGTTTTATGGCAAACTCTAGCAAAGTTAATGTGAAAAAAGTAAAATATGGAAGGGAATATCGCTATAAGTTCGGCTCGATCGACGAAGTTCTCGACATTCCTTATCTTGTTGAAGTTCAAAAAGATAGTTTCCAACAATTCATAACAAAGGGAATAAGAGACGTTCTTCGTGACTTCTCCCCAATTTCCGACACTGACAACCTCAATCGTGGTGACGGCAGGGAAGAAAACAGAGATTCACGCGTTGAACTTCATTTTCTTGACCACTCTGTTTCGGGAACTCCTAAATACACCGAGGAAGAGTGCAAGAGCCGCGACGCAACATATTCCTTGCCACTCAAAGTGAAGGTTAGGCTTGTTTATAAGGAAACAGGCGAGGTTGTTGACCAAGAAGTCTTCATGGGCGACATCCCAATGATGACCGAGAATGGTTCGTTCATTATCAATGGTGCAGAGCGCACTATCGTCAGCCAGCTCGTTCGTTCACCTGGCGTTTATGCAAAGCAAGGGCTCAACAAAGCCGGCAACTTCGTGACGAACACTTTCATCATGCCTCATCGTGGTGCATGGATTGAGTTCGAAGAAGACACCAACGGCATCTTGTGGGTTCATGTTGACCGCAACCGTAAGATGATTGCAACAATCTTCTTGCGTGCTTTGGGTCTTGGAAGCAACGAGGCGCTTTTGGAAGCGTTCGACAACAACCCAACCATCGTGAAAACAATTGAAAAAGACTTCACAAAGAGTGAAGACGAAGCGCTGGTTGAAATGTCGAAGAGGCTTCGTCCTGGTGAAGTTTTGAACCTCAAAGCCATCAAGAAAAACCTTGAAAAAATGTTCTATTCAACTCGTCGCTACGATGTTTCGACCGTTGGTAGATATAAATATAACCAAAAGCTCAGCATTGCAAACAGAATCATGAACAAGACTTTGGCAGAAGACGTTAAAGTGAAGAACAAAGTTTTGGCAACTGCTGGCGAAGTTGTGAGCGAGGAAACAGCATGGGCAATCCAAAACGCTGGCATCAACAAAGTTGTTGTTGAAGGCAAGAGGGGTCCATTCGCAATCCTTGGCAACAACCGCGTTGACCTCAAAGCCTATCTTGGCATCAAC
>CANQQH010000083.1 GCA_947625955.1 uncultured Clostridia bacterium
AGATAAAACACAAATACAAAAAATCCCATAACACTACTGCTGTATGGGATTTTTTTATTTGCGTTTTGGCCAAAAAGATGATGCTAGTTGCGGAGAATACGGCGCGCTTTGTAAGCAAAGCGCAACTAAACACACTACTGCTGTATGGGATTTTTTTATTTGCGTTTTTAGCCAAAAAGATAGTGCTAGTTGCGGTATCTTGGGCGCGAATTGCAGGCACTTCGCAACTAACCGAATTTTTTGCGGTAACAAAGTTAGAGACGCTATTTGGGGCGCGCTACTAACAGCTTGTTATATTATTCATTATTGCCTGGCCCTCGGGGGTTGACAGCATAACTTCGCTAACAAACAAGTCGTCTTTCACTAATTCAACCTTGTTATTATCTTTCAAACGAAGCAACGCAATTTTTGGATCATCATTAAGGCTTAGGCAAAGAAGATAGTTGTTTCCTTGATAGTTTATTATTTTCTCAACGAGGTATTTTTCGCCATCGCTAAGTTTAATTGCTTTGTTCTCTTCAATAACCAACAATTATTCTTCCCCCTTGCCGCGTTCTGGTTCGCCTTGCATTTTATCTTGCATCAAATATTTGTTATGGAGCATTTTCATGTTCAAATACATTATATAGCCCAAATCGTCAGTGCCTATATCCTCACCAAATTCAGGAAATCTATCGTTTTTCTTCGCAAATTTGAAAATTGCCCTTTCGTTTTCTCTTAGTGCCTCAAATTCAGACATGGTCAATCCGATTTCTTCAGCTTCTGCATATTGTTTGCGGTGTCTTATATTACTTATCACACCAAGGGCCGCTCCAGCACAAGAGATAGTTAAAAGAGAAGCACCAGTAACTATTGAAGAAGTATCAGTATATAATGCTCCCATCGCTGCTATAGAGGCTCCGGCAGTTGACATCATTAAAGGAATAGTTACCTTGCTGGTGCTAAAAGAGCCTGCCTCATACGCATTACTTTCTTTGCGAGCTTGATTCAAAAAAATATCACATCGTTCTTTGTAAATCTCATAAATTTTTTCAAATTTTTCTCTGATTGTCTTGCGCGCTTTTGCAACTTGTTCTTTCGGCACTTCAATGTTTGCATCAACAATTTCAGCTTCTTGAGGAGCTCTATCATATCCATAGACTCTATCATAATATTTAGAAGCCCAGTTGAGAATTTGCTTTTCGTCATAAGTAAATGGCATTTTCATAAGTTTACCCCCACATTTCTTATAGCTGCATTATACACCTTGCAGGGCGCAATGTCAATACTATGGTTGCGAAGTGCTTGCACTTCGCTCCCTATTCCACGCATCTTGGGTTTCTTTTAGGCGCAAGCGGGAGAAGAACCATTCGCACAGCAGTAGTGTAGCGAAGAACCTTTTTCTTCCGCTTGCGCTCTAAAATAATTCCCAATCTGCTACTTTTCGTCGAAACGAAAGCTCTTCTTTCGCAAAACCCTATCGGCTTTTGCATTATCTTTTGCTTTGTTCTCCTCTCCCTCGTCGAAGAATGGTCTTATAGGCCGACAAGATGTTTCGCATCTTGCCGGCAACGATTGGCCATTCTCCTCCTCTCCCCAAAAAACTTTCGTTTTTCGGGGACCCCTTCTTCCTCTCGTTTGTCGGGGACCCCGATAAAAACAACTGCAACAGGGTTATCGTTAACTTTTGTAAAACCAGCTGTAACGGAGTAACCTTTAATAAGTTTACCTTGTTGCCGCAAGTTCTATTGACTAGGGCAGCAAATAGTATTAGATTTTTGAGATAAAACACAAATATAAAAATTCCCGCAACACTTATTGCTGTGCGGGAATTTTTTATGTGCGTTTTAGCCAAAAAGATAATGCTAGTTGCGGGGAAGACGGCGCGCTTTGTAAGCAAAGCGCAACTAAACACACTACTGCTGTATGGGATTTTTTTATTTGCGTTTTGGCCAAAAAGATGATGCTAGTTGCGGGGAAGACGGCGCCTTCATAGATGAAGCGCAACCAATCACTTTTGTTTTTTTCTTCTTTCTGGGTAGGTTGTGAATTGCTTTGTGTCCAAGATATATTCCTTTTCTGGTTGTTTTTTCTCACTTGGAGTTTCATTTTTGTTTGGTGCAAAACTATTGATCACCCTATTTGCCAAAATAGGCAAGATTCTAGTGGAATATCCAATATCTTTAGAAGTATTAAAAATTATGTTTTTTACATTCTCTTGCGTAGCCCAATATCTTGCTAATGAATAATCTGAAAAGTAATATGTTGTTGGCTGCAATGTTGAAAGATAAGGGTACCTTGTTCTCATACCAAAAGCAAGGGTTTTCAAAAGTGCGCCCTGACTTTCTTCATACTCCTGAGATGGAAGCAGAATTTTCTTCGCAAATCCAAGTTCATAGAGCATTGAATAAACATCGCCTGTGCTCCAACTTGTGTTGTAGTATACTCTCCAATATGAATATCCATATGGTGACCCCGTAGCATAGCTTGATATCAACGATAAGAAAGCGGGCAAATCCAAGAGTGAATATGGTTGATTTGTTGGCTGATTAAAATTCAATGAAGTAATACCTAGTGCTTGACTTGAAAATATATTAGCGGTCCCGCGAAGATCTATGCCGCTATCTTCCGTTGAACTATATCCTAAATCAGTAAGCCAATCTTTAATTTTTATTCCACTCATATAATTTATTCCACCATCTCTTGACCCGTACATGAATCCGCCAAGTGCAGTTCTGTTATATGCACCAAACGTTGAAATTACTATGGAACCACCACTGCTTGCTATATTTCCTGCATACATTCTCATAAAAACATAAGGTGTTACGCCATAGTTGGCAAAAACATAGTTTGATTCATAACCCGTATTTCTATCATTTCGCCAAAAACCATCATAGTAGCCCCGATAAAGAGAGATATCATGTTTGTTGTCTACTTGTGCAGCAAAAGGTATTCCTGAGAAATAATCATTAAAATAGAAATCAACATCAGGTTTATTATAAAGATCCCAATAATTTTCATATAAATTGAAGTTCTTTTGCACACTAAAATCACCTAAATATGGTGTTTCGTATTTTTGTTGAACATATTGAAGAAAATACTTCTCAATACCAATTTGTGGTAGTTCACTAAACACATAATCAAGACTGCCTATAAGCACCGGGAAAGTTTTTAGATAGTAAAAATACAAGGCTTCAAGCTCTTCCCTTCTTAGCTCTGGGCTGTCACCTTGAAAAGTTCCCAAATAGTCACGAAGAAGCAAAAGCATGAACATATCATCATAGCCAAATCTATACCATGACTGAGAATTGTTGTAAGGAAGTCCAACCATACCAAATTTGAGGTTTTCAAACTCGGTTGAATCCAATCGTCTGAAATGCACATATACGGTCATGAATGACGAACTAACAAATTCGTTATTATTAAAAATTTGAAACTCCACAGGCTCTACAATAGTGTCACGCGAGAACCCATAATCCCCATCAGTGCTTGGATATAAAAATCCATCACACACAAGGTCGCTCCCGCACTCGAAAGCAACTCGTTTATAGCCGACACTAACATAGCCGCTGGATGCACCAACATTTTCATCGGGCATTATAATTTTTGAGCCGATTGCAACCGTGAGAGTTGTTTCTGTCTCTTTGGACGGAGACTCCGCTGTTGAGAGTCTCCCGCTCGTCCATGGTGCCATCGACTTGACCGTCACCGTTGTTGAGGCCCGAAAATAAAAATAAAATTCCATTTCTTCCCCTTCAACTGTTCCGCTATGCCCATCATAAAGCGCACCGATTTTATGCACACCCTCAACCCCATATTCTATTTGCCATAGTTCGTAGCCAAGGTTCGCGCTTGCCGTGACCGTATCCGTTTCAAAAACTATGCTATGCTCTTCAATATGATACTCACTCCCAAGCGGCGCATAAATTTCAGTTTTGCTAACACTTCCAACATCACTTTCACCATCATTAGCATTAGTTGTTTTGAAAGTTATTTGCACCCCATCCATCGCAACAACAAGATACTTTTCATTGTCTATTGTTTGAATCTCAACTTTATGATATTCTGGGAGATTCAAAATCTCAAAGTCGCTTTCAGTGCAAGAAACATTGCTTGCAATCTTTGCAATCTTTGTTCCGCTTGCAATATTATAATAGCTGATTTTCAATTTTGACGTTGGCTTTTTATTGATGTTTATTGTGGTGTCGGTGTTAATCTCGCCATTTATTGTTCCACCGCCATAGTTGAAAATGCCGCCAAAAATATAAATATCTGCGCCATAGGTCGCTGTGTTATTCCTTATTGTTCCGCCAGTCATGGTGAAGGTGCCACCGCTAAGAACATAAACCCCGCCACCACAATTTGCTGTGTTATTTTCAATGGTTCCGCCGCTCATTGTAAATTCCCCTTGGCAACTAACACCACCGCCCATTGCGTCTGCTGTGTTGCCAGAGATTGTTCCACTCGACATTTTGAAAACACCGTCGGTAAAAACGTCCACGCCGCCACCAAACCTGGCCGCGCAATTCTTTATTGTGCCACCACTCATAGTGAAGGTTCCGCCCCAAACCTCAACGCCACCACCAGAGCCGCTGCCAACGTCGCCACCACTTATTGTTCCGCTGCTGAGAGTGTATTTCGCGCCCTTATAAACAAAGAGTTTCCCGCCAGTGTCGTAGGCAACACTCCAAACATCGAGCTCAGCAAAACAAAACCCTATAATTCCAAGTAATACGCCTATAACTGCCACAAGCAATAGTTTGATTGTCTTCATTATTTCTCCATTGTTTTTCAGCTTAATCTTTTTCAAAAAGATTCAACAGAGCGGGAGCGCCAAATTTCTGTTCCAGAAAAACACGCAGCGCCTATTTCCGCCCCATAATTTTGCAGTTTCCTCAATTATAGGA
>CANQQH010000084.1 GCA_947625955.1 uncultured Clostridia bacterium
TATTATAAAAAAGATAAAAATGTCTTAACTTTTTGGAATTACGAAGAAGTAGTAAATGATAAGTGATATATTAAAGACTTGCAAAATTAACCATTATATAAAAAATATCGTAGTATTTATTCCGCTTATATTAAGCCTTGAATTTGTTAATTTAAAATCCTGCAAATTAAGCCTAATCTGTTTTGTATCCTTTTGTTTAATATCATCCGCAACATATATCATAAATGATATTATAGATATCGAAAAAGATAAGCTTCATCCGATTAAATCACAACGTCCGATTGCAAGCGGAAAATTATCAAAACCGCAGGCTTATATTTTAATGTTAATCTTGCTTATCTTTATAAAGCCGCCACCGCCACGCCTGCTCTCTTTAACAAAGCCTCTGTCAACAGTGAACCTCGTTTCAAGAACATAGTTAATCTGACTTGGTGCACACGAAAAGAAGTTCGCAAGTTCGTTTCGAGAGATGTCAACAGAATCATCTTCCCCCAGAGATTTTAAAATAAATTGCTCAATAATATCACTTATATTTGCCATCGAACCCTCCATAAAGGTCAAAGTAAGTCAAACATACTTATAATATATACCTCACTTGACCCCATGTCAATCATATAAGACAACTTTTTTTAAAATTATTTAAACAAAATTATTGGCTTGTTATATTTTTTGGCAAGTTTAATAGTTGCCGCTGTTCCGCCATCTGGCTTGATTTGGAGAGCAACAACTAGTGACGCATTTTTCACCATATACTCATTTCTTCTTGCGTAGCACCCCATGTCAAACTCGTTTGAAACATAGGTTATTTTGTCGGCATGCTTTAGGACGCTATTATAGCGGTTGATTTGCTCTTGCGACCACCTTGCAGCCTGCTTTTCAAAAGGAATTGCACACTCTAGGTATGCGGGCTTTCCCCCTCGCTTTTTTTCAAGAACAGACTCGGCTGCATAGGTATCAAACCCAAGCGCCATGCCAGTTATGAAATGATTAAAGCCCGCATCAACAAGTTTTTCAATAAATGATTTCAACCTTGCATGAAACTCAATGAAAAGGTCGCAATTCTCATTGAATTTCCACGGCAAACTCATTGGGCGCGAACCCGTGAAGCACACCTTTCCTTCGCCCAAATGCTTTGCAAGAAAAAGGTCGATATTCCTATCGCTAAACGAAATCGCATTATCATCCAAGAAACTTAGAACTTCAACTTTTTCCATATAACAATAATATATAGATATTTGAAAGATTTGTCAAACATTTGTTTGAATATCTTGTGATTTTATTCAACACTTTTCAGCGAGACAATCATGTTAACTTTTCGAATAACCGGCATGAATAAGAGGTTGATTGCAAGCGCCGTTAAGATTGAAATCAGCGCTGAATATAAATATGACACAAACTTAATACTAAAAATATAATTGATAACCTCAACTTTATTTATGCTCAAAACAAGATATAAAATTGGGTAGCCGAGCAGCAGCCCAACCAAAGTCCCAAGTGTTGCAAGAATCATAATTTCGTAAAGCAGCGACGCGCCGATTTGTCCATTTGAAAATCCCAAAACTTTCAAAGTCGCAATGTCTCTGTTTCGCTCCTTTACATTGAGAAGCGACAAGTTATATAAAACAACAACCGAGAGCGCAATCGCAAACGCCATCAATGTCAGCTTTATTGTGTCGATTGACGAAATCATGTTCTCAACGTGGTCTTTGAGGTCTTGGTTGGTTGTTGCGCTGGCAACGAAGTCAAGGATCTGCTCTTTTGCCTTGTTTGGGTCTTTTGCTTTCACCCAGAGATTGTTTGTGTGCTGGAATGAGTCGAAGATGTCGGTGTCAACAAACAGCCCGTTTGTCACCGCCGTTTCAACGACTTTGTCTATTTTGAAAGTTGCTTTGTTGCCACCAAAGGTCAACTTTATCTCGTCGCCCACTCCAATATTGAGCGACTCAGAAAGAGACTTCGACAAGCACACCTGCGAATTTGAAACGTCAATTTTTGTGAAGACGGAGTTCGGCTTGTAGCAATAAACAAAGATGTCGTCAACATTGTCGCCCGCAACTGTAACATAGAAAGATTTGAATGTCTCGAACGCGTCGATATCTCCACTTGCTTTGAGCTCTTCGAGATGCGAAACCAAACTTGCCTCGCTTGAATCAGCATAGGTGGCGGAAACATCATAGAAATAGTTCTTTTTCAGTTCAACATCAACGCTGTTGTTGATGGTGTCGCCAATACCAAAGCTGCAAACCAAAAGCGCAACACATCCAGCAATGCCAATGATGGTCATAAACGCTCTTGACGGCTTTATGAATATGTTTCGAATTGCCATTTTGAATGAAAGATTTTTGCTTGATTCTTGCTTCTCGCTATTGCCATTGAAGTGCTTTGTTGACATCTTCACCAGAAAACTTTCTCTTGGTGGCAAAGGTCGCATGCAGTCTGCGGGCTGCTCCTTTATAACCGAGCTTGCAACGCAGACGCCGATTATGGCAGACAAGAATGAAATGATAACAATGGCAATAACGCTCCAAATCGGGCTATAAACCACCCCGCTTATTTTTGGAAAACTATAAACCAGGTTATACTTGATGCGCATAACGTTGGTTACAATTTGCGGGCCGAGAATAACACCAATGAGTCCGCCAATCAGGCAAAGCACAACGCCGAAACTAGCATAGTGGAACAAGATTTGCTTGTTCGCAATGCCGATTGCTTTGAGCGTTCCAATGTTTGTTCTTTCGCGAAGGATGAGCTGGCTGATCGTTGTGAGAATAACAAGCACAGAAACCAAAAGGAAGATGACTGGGAAAACATATATCATTTTGAGCGATTGGTCAACTTCGCTTTGCAGGCTCACCACTCCCTCAAAGCTGTTCTCGTCGAAAACATACAAAAGGTTGTTGGTGGTTTTTGCCTCGAAATATTCTTTGATGTCTGCCCTGGTTTTCTCAATGTCTGGCGTTTTGATAAGAACTTGATTATAGACCATTCTCAAAAGCTCTTTTGGCAAATTAAGCGTCGATAGGAGCGCATCCTCAGTGAGATAGATTGGGCAAACTGAATAGGTGTTTGCAACCTCAATAAAAGTCATGAGCCCGGTGATAACGAAGTCGTGCTCCATGCCATTAAAAGTCATGGTAACGGTGTCACCAATTTTGATATTCTCGCGCTCGGCAACCTGCTTGTCAATGAGCACACCACTCTCTCCGCTCGACACAATTGGAGACGTTATCTCCCCTTTTCCAACATAGATTTTCGCGCTCAGCCCATTGACCTTTCCTTCAACATAGATGCGATACTCAATGTCGAGCCCGCTCTCGTCAAAGTAGGTGTAGTCGGCTTGGCTGAGAAGCGAGGTTTGAACAACAAGGTCGCTGATATTTGAGTCTTTTTTATATTTTTCAATCGCGCCTTCAAGCGTTTTTGCATTAGAAACAAAACCACAAAAAAGCGTTACCGCCAACATGGTGATAACAATCATGGAAAGATATTGCAAAAAGTTTTTTGCAATCTCACGCGCCGTCATTTTCCCAAGCACATTATGATTTGTTTTCATCTTCTACCACTCGATTTCATCAACATTCAAAGGTGTTTCATTCTTGCTATTGTCAATAATCTTGCCGTCCGAAAGGCGTATAACACGGTCAGCAACCAGCGCAAGATTTGAGTTGTGCGTCACCAGAATAACGGTGTTGTCGCTGTCTTTTGCAAGTTCAAGCAGGAGCCTGACAATATTCTTGCCAGTGACCGAGTCAAGCGCCCCGGTAGGCTCGTCGCAAAGCAAAAGCCTTGGCTTTTTCACAATCGCACGAGCAATCGACACGCGTTGTTGTTCGCCGCCAGAAAGCTGACTTGGAAAGTTCTTTGCCCTTTCTTGAAGCCCGACCTTTTTCAGCGCAGTTGCAGCCTTCATCCCACCTTTGCTCGCCGCAAGCATAACATTTTCAAGCGCCGTGAGATTCGGCATGAGATTATAGAACTGAAAAACAAAGCCGATGTCGTTGCGCCTATAAAGCGCCAGCTCTTTTTCAGACAGCGAAGTTATCTCTTTGCCAGAGATTGAAACATTGCCGCTTGTTGCCTTGTCCATTCCGCCAAGGATATTGAGAAGCGTACTCTTCCCCGACCCACTTGGACCCAAAACAACAACAAATTCGCCTGAGTCGAGGTCGAAAGAAACGTTGTCTAACGCCTTTATTTCACTCTCGCCTTTGCCATAAATCTTTGTTAAGTTTTTGATTGAAATATTCATACTTGTCACCCTATAACAAGTGTTAGTATACCACACTTCACCGCCAAAATGTTAATCAATTTTCAAGCGATTTGAAAAAAATAACACCAAAATTAAAAAAATACTTTACAATGCGCAAAAAATTAGATATAATAAACGCGTTTCAATCATTTGGGAGGGTGGTGGAACGGCAGACACGCTTGTTTAAGGGGCAAGTGGGGAGACTCATGTGGGTTCAAATCCCATCCCTCCCACCAAAAGAAATAACTCACATTTGTGAGCTATTTTCTTTTCCAGAGGGATGGGATTTGACAAACAAGATCATTGCGTGACTAATTGTTAACCAAAATCTATGCGTAGAAACCAGAGCAGCAATTTGCCCAGATTTTAGAATTAAAACCAAGAAAAAGGTTGTTGGCAACATGTTTATGTGCCAATCGTTCTTTTTCGCAGGTTTGAAGCTAAAAGATGGGATAAAGTGCGGTGGCTATGGTTCGCACAACCAGTTGTGCGAAACCTAAACTGTTCTAATCCCATCCCTCCCACCAGGAAGTAACATATCTCAAATCAAGCCAAAGAAAATGGAACTTAGCAGTTCCGTTTTTC